>NZ_JAFCTQ010000010.1:0-192158 GCF_049896105.1 Janthinobacterium sp. PSPC3-1
GGCGGCCGCGATCTACTCGCTGATCGGCACCGCCAAGCTCAATGGTATCGACCCCGAAGCCTGGCTGCGCCATGTGCTGGCCAACATCGCCGATCATCCGGTCAACCGGGTTGACGCCTTCCTGCCCTGGAACTGCACCGCGCAGCTCCCTTCAGCCTAAACAACACGCCGCTTCCCAGCGGTGTGAGGCCATCATCTAGCAAATCAACACCCAGTTCAAGACGGCGCTGGCTTTACGCTTACCCTCGTTCTGCGTGGATTGCCTGGAAGAGGCGCTGATCGGCCACGGCAAGCCAGACATCTTCAATACCGACCAGGGCGTCCAGTTCACGAGCCAGGCGTTCACCGGGGTGTTGCTGCGGGAAGGTGTGGCGATCAGCATGGACGGCCGGGGCCGGGCGCTGGACAACATCTTCGTCGAGCGCCTGTGGCGCAACGTCAAGCACGAAGATGTGTACCTGAACGGTTACGCGACGATGGGCGACCTGACGGTCGGGCTGACGCGCTATTTCACCTTCTACAACGAGGAGCGGCCGCACCAGTCGTTGAACTACCAGACGCCGGATGTGGTGTACGCCAGTGGCGAGGGCGGCGGCGCGATGATTGTGGATAAATACGGCGGGGCCTCGGTCACGACGGTGGTAATTTCAGGCACTGCGGCGGGGGATGGGGCTCCGCCCCAAACCCCGCCCTGCCGGGAGCGAGCCGCGATCAATTCTGCTGTCGCGGGAGTTGGAAATTAAGCAAGGCAGGACAGCGCTGTTCCGCTGTAAGCAGTGGCATGACCATAGCTTAAACTCTGGTACGAATTGTCTTGACGGTGGGGTCCACTTTATCCTGACGGGCCAGCGCTCGCCGGTGACCTCTTCAACATAAAGCAGCTCGCGCAGCAATAGGCATTGCACAGAGCGTGCGGGCCGGCTAGTTGCCAGTACGGCGCCCAGCAATTATGGATCAGTACGCCAAGCCGTTGCGGCAAAATCACTTGCGCGGTGATCGCCTCCATGCCGCGCTTGGCGGGTACGTCATACCAAGTGTGGCTGTCGTTGGCGGCCACATGCAAACAATGCAATTTCCCGGCGACGCGCAGAACCGATTCGTCGGAGTGCAGCAGGCGGGCAGTCGCAGCGCTCGCATTGATTGGACAGTTGGTGAATGTCGATCCGGCTCGGCTTGCCAATCTGTTTGAGTGTGCCGCCCTTGTGACCAGGCTGGGAGTTGGGCTTGTTGCCAGATGGCTCGCGCAGCGAATTGGTCTTGCGCAAGCCATCGGAAGACGGCGGCTGGCAGAAGTTGCGGCTGTTCTTGCCGACCTTCGATTCAAGCTCCTCCAGCCGCTCCCAAAGCGTCAATACGACGCCCTCAAGCTTGCCGCGCGTGAGCGCGGAGAGATCGGGAGGAGCGCGTTTTTGCGATGTTAGTATGATGAGCCGGTTTAAAAAGGGTTACAACTGTTTTGTAAAAAACGTTCATCCTGAACAGTGACGAATAATCTAGATATAAGAGCGTTCAACCACTTGCTACAACACAAGCGAAATTATCGAAATAGAAGGATTAAAGCATGCTGGGATGGTGGACCGTGATTTCAACTGAAACCCTGGCGCAGCGCGCCCTGCCCGGTGGCGGCAACAAGGAAGCAATCCTGGCGACCTGGGAAGCGGGTTTGGGCGGCATGGACTGGATTGTGGATCTGTGCAAGCAGGGCAAGGCCGAGCAGCACAGCTTTAACGGCTATCCGAACCGCTTTACGGCGCTGGCCAGCGAGATCACGCCGATTCTCGCGCAGGGCATTCCGGATGGCACCATGCGCGATTTCCATGGCAAAGGCCCGGTCGGCTGGAAAGGCAGCATCAAGGTCCATCAGGACCGGATCACGGCCTGCGCGCCGGATCAGCTGTTGACGGTGGAAGTGTGGGACCAGTCATAAGCGACGACGCCCACACAATCACAAGTTTCCCGCCAAAATCTCCCTGTGGAAATGCTAATATTGCTCAAAGCAATCCATCTCGCGATTGCACCACTGGAGAAGACCGTGATCATGAAAAAACTGGTGTTGGGCGCGGTTGCGTCCCTGTGCATGCTGGGTGCCCATGCCGAAGGCGTCGATGACTATATCGGCACCTGGCAACTGGCGCGCACGACCGTGCCGAACATGGTGGTGATCAAGAAGGATGGCACGGACCTGGTCGCCGTGCGCTACGTGCGCAATACGCTGACCGGCAAGCTGGTCGAGACGCGCTTTCCCGCCACCTATGCCGATGGCGCGGTCAACGTGCCTGCGCTTGAAGCGAAGCTGGAAACCGCGCTGGTCGCCGGCGCTCCCACATTGACGGTGATGGGCGAACCTTTCCAGAAAGTCTCGTCCGCCACCGGCACCTCCAAGCTCGGCAGCTAAGCTCCCACGCACACACTCACGGACCGAATAAGGAAACACAGCATGGGACTGGCAATTTCAGTCGGCGCACTGGCCGACCTGCAGGACGAAGACCCGGAAGGCGCGCAATGGCTGCAGGACGCCATCGGCGAGGCAAACGTCCTGCTGCAACAGGCAGGCCTGCCGCAGCATACGGAACCGGCGGCATTGCCTGACCTCGCTTCGCGGGCGATGCTCGACTCCTTCCCCTACAGCTTTTTGCACTATCTGCGTCGTGCCTACGCGCATGCGGCGCTCGACGGCCAATGGCGCGCCACGCCGCTGCCTGACGGCGAAGAGCCGGCCGACGATCCCGTACTCGACGAAGCCCAGACCATGTTCGACAGCCATCTGATCTGCCATTCCGACTGCGAAGGGTTTTATTTCCCCATCGTTTTCGACGACGTCATCTTTGCCGACGACGACCATCCGCTGCTGGGCGGCATGCTGGGCTCCTCCTACAAGCTGCGCGAAGAACTGGTGACGGTGGCGCCCGCGCTGGGCATCTTTTTGCTGGGCGATGTTCTCGGCGACGAGGAAGCCGAGCGCATCAACACGCGCATCGAGGCGGAAGAAGGACTCGATCGCGAGCTGGCGGCCTGGCTGGCGGCCTATGAAGCTTGCCGGCTCAGCATCGAGCACAAGACGGCGATCGTGTTCAATTGAAGCTGGTCATACGCGCCACCGAAGCGGCGGACTGGCAGGATCTGAAGACCACCCGCCTGGCCGCCCTGCTGGACGCACCGACCGCGTTTGGCGTCAGCCATGCCAGCGCGGCGGCCTACCTTGACGAGGACTGGCAACGCCGTGCAGCCAGTATGCCTGAGCGTGCCTTCCTGCTGGCGTATATCGCTGGCGTACCGGTCGGCATTGCCGCGCATGCCGTCAGCGGCAAGGGCGAATGCAATCTGCTGGCGATGTGGGTGCGGCCTGAGTATCGCGGCATGGGGATAGCGGCAGCGCTGGTCGACGCCGTCAAGCAGCGCGCCGTGGCCAGCGGCCATGATCGGCTGGTGCTTGATGTGTCGCCCGACAATGCGCGGGCGGTGGCCTTCTATGAAAAGCAGGGGTTTGTGTTTTTGCCGGAGTGGGAACCGCTGGACAGCCATCCGCATATCCAGGTGCAGAAGATGGAGTGGGTGGACAGTTAGCGTTACATCGACCCGAGACTAACATCCGGGGTCAGTCGCTTCGCGATCGTGGTGCGCCCCCAGTCCTTGCTTTCGGGTTTCACTTCACCCGCTGCTTCTCCAGCTTCCTCGCCAAAGTCCTGCGGTGCATGCCCAGCCGCCTTGCCGTTTCCGAAATATTGAAATCGGTCTCGGCCAGCATTTCGTGGATGCGTTCCCATTCCAGGGTCTTGATATTGGTGGCGCGGCTGGTCAGTTCGATTTCGGCGGCGCCGGCAATATGACCGAAAGCCGCTTCGATATCGTCGGTATTGGACGGCTTGGCCAGGTACTGGCAGGCGCCCAGCTTGATCGCCTCGACGGCCGTGCCGATGCTGGCGTAGCCGGTCAGCACCACGATCAGCATCTCGGGGTCGTGCTGGTGCAGCATCTGCACGCAGGCCAGGCCCGAGGTGTTGCCGTTCAATTTCAGGTCGACCACGGCGTAGTCGGGGCAATGCTGCTCCAGCAAGGCGCTGGCCTCGTCGAAATTGGTGGCCAGGATCACCTGGTAGCCGCGCCGTTCGAACGAGCGGCCCAAGGTGCGCGCAAAGGCGGCGTCGTCTTCGATGATCAGCAGCAGGCGGTCGTGGCTTGCTGGCTGTACTTCAGTGGTCATGGCTGTCGCTTTCTCTTTCCAGTTTGATGGCCGCCAGGGGCAAGGCCAGGTGCACGGCCGCCCCGCCCTGCACCCGGTTGCGCGCCGTCACGGTACCGCCCAGGGTGCGTGCCACGTTGACCACCAGGAACAGGCCAAGCCCACTGCCCGGCTTGCCCTTGGTCGACTGGTAGGGCTTGCCCAGGTGGTTCAGCATCGATGGCTCGAAGCCGGGGCCGGCATCCGTGACGATCAGGTGCAGCGCATCGGCTTCGCGCGTGGCCTCGAAACGCAGCCAGTCGGGCGACGCTTCCAGCGCATTGTCGAGCACATTGCAGATGGTCTGTTTCAGGGTGGAGTCGAACACCACCGGCACGTCATGCTCGATGCGGTTATCGTACTCGAAATTGTGGATCGGCCGGCTGCTGCGCCATTCGGCGGCCAGGTCATCCAGAAAGGTGTTGATGGTGGTTTTCACGGAAGACTCCCCGCGCGCCTCGCCGGCCGACAACAGAATGCCGCTGACGATGCTTTTGCAGCGCTGCAGCTGGGCCTGCATTTCGGTGATCTCTTCCAGCATCTCTTCGTTCTTGCTCAGTTCCGGCATGCGGCGCCAGTCGCCAAGGATCACCGACAAGGTGGCCAGCGGCGTGCCCAGCTCGTGCGCGGCGCCCGAGGCCAGCAGGCCCATGCGGATGATATGTTCTTCTTCGGCCGCGCGCTGGCGCAAGTCGGCCACCTTGGCGTCGCCGGCGCGCTGGTTGCGGTTGATGCGGGTGATGAACAACACCAGCAAGGCGGCGTTGAGCATGAAGCAGATGAGCAAACCCTGCACATACAGGCTGGCAAAACCGCGTTCGGGGTCGATCGGCAGGATCAGGGGGCCGGGCAGCAAGGCCAGGCCGGCCAGGCACAGGCCGGTGATGGCCACCATGATCCAGGTCGACCATACTTCCAGCAGCACCGCGCTGAGGATCACTTGCAATAAATACAGGAAGGCGAACGGGTTGCTGATGCCGCCGCTCAGATAGAGCTGGGCGGTCAGCACGGTGACGTCGACCAGCAGGGCCAGGAACAGCGCCGTGTTCGACACGGGCTGGCGTTCATGCCAGCGCAGCAGGCTGGCGAGGTTGAAGGCGATCAGGCAGGACAGCACTTCGAGCATGTAGGGCACGGGCAGTGCGATGCCCAGCCCCACGCCGACGCCGAAGATGGTGCTGATCTGGCCGATCACGGCCAGCCAGCGCAGCTGGATCAGCAGCTTCATGTTCTGGTGACCGGCCGGATGTTCCATCTCGGCCGCCACCGCGCCGCGCTCCAGTACTTCGCGGTTGGGGACTATTTCAATCTTGCCCGGCATGGTAGACAGGAGAGTTGGCGGCCACCGGCCGCCGGCGACGGCGTGCTTCGCGCACGATCCACCAGCTGATGCCGGCCACCATCAGGGCCAGCGCATACCAGGTCAGTGCATACACCAGGTGGCTGTTGTGGAAGGAAATCACGGTCAGCCCGCCCACCGGTGCGTCCGGTGCGCTTTCCAGTCCCTTGGCGGCATCCACAAAGTATGGCGCCACATTGGTCAGCATGTTCGACTGCGCAATGGCCGCCACGTCGCGCGAATACCAAAGCTGTTTGGCCGCATCGTTTTCACGCAGGAAGCCGCCACGCGGTTCGCTGATGCGCAGCAAGCCGTCGATGGTGACCGTGCCCGCCGGCGTGCCGGCGGCGATGCCCTTGCGGTCCTTCACGAAGCCGCGGTTGACCAGGATGGTCGTGCCGTCGGCCTGGCGCAGCGGCGTGATCAGCCAGAAGCCGCTGCCGAGTTCCGTGGTGGCTTGCACCAGGGTATTGAATAGGGGGAGATAGATACCGGAGAGGCGCACATGGCGGTACTCGTCCGTTTGCTGCGTGACATTGGCCCAGCTTGCGGGACCAGGTGCGTCCGTTGCCGGCGCATGTACACGTTGTTCGACGCGCTCGATCAGGTCAAGCTTCCATTGCAGGCGCATGACTTGCCAGGTGCCCAGGGCACAGAATCCGGCAAAAACGATCACCGCAAGCACGGCCAACGCAGTGCGTATGGCCGTGCCGCGTGGGCCTGGCATGGCATCTTGCGATGCCGTGCCAGGAGCGCGCCCGGTGTTGCCTGGGCGCGGTTGGTTCATCATGGAGCCGATTGCGAATGCATGGCGTCAGGCATCATGCTTGGCATCATGTTGTGGTTCATGTGGTACATGACCCACAGCGAACCGGCCATGGCGATGACGACGATCATGATGGTGAAGATCATCGCCATCATGTTCCAGCCGCCTTCCGATTTGCTGTTCATGTGCAGGAAGTACACCATGTGCACCACCACTTGCACCGCAGCGAAGCCCAGCAGGACCAGGCCCATGGTGCCGGTGTTGGTGATGGTTTTGTTCATCACCAGCCAGAACGGGATGGCAGTCAGGATCACCGACAGGATAAAGCCGATGGCGTAGGTTTTCAGGCTGCCATGGTCATGCTGGTCATGGTAGTGGCCGTCATGGCCGTGGCCATGGTCGTGGTGATTATCGTGGCCGCTCATGGCAGGACTCCCATCAGGTAGACAAAGGTGAAGACGCCGATCCAGATCACGTCCAGGAAGTGCCAGAACAGCGACAGGCACATCATGCGACGGCCGTTTTCCGGGGTCAGGCCATGCTTTTTCAACTGGAACATCAAGGTCACGAGCCAGATCACGCCGAACAGCACGTGCAGGCCGTGGGTACCGACCAGCGCGAAGAACGAGCTCAGGAAGGCACTGCGCTGCGGGCCGGCGCCTTCGTGGATCAGGTGAATGAACTCATACATTTCCAGCGACAGGAAGGCGACGCCGAACACGCCGGTGATGCCCAGCCACAGCAGGGTCGAGCCCAGGTTCTTGCGCTGCATCGCCAGCATGGCGAAACCGTAGGTAATCGACGACAGCAGCAACATGGCCGTGTTGACGGCCACCAGTGGCAGGTCGAACAGCGCGGCGCCGGTCGGGCCGTCCGCGTAGTTGCGGCCCACCACCGCGTAGGTGGCGAACAGACAGGCGAAGATCAGGCAATCGCTCATCAGGTAAAGCCAGAAACCCAGCAGGCTGCCGTTTTCCGGATGGTGCTCGCGCACAAAGAAGTTCTTGCGCTCTCCGGCGGCGGGTGCGCCGGTGTTATGGACGATGGTTTCAGACATGGCTGCTCAGCAATTTAGTGTAAGCGTTTTCGGTACGGATGACTTCGTCGGCCGAAATGTAGTAATCACGCTTGTAGTTAAAGGTGTGGACGATGATCGCCACCATCATGGCCAGGAAGCCGACACCGGCGACCAGCCACATTTGCCAGATCAGGCCAAAGCCGACCACGGCCGCCAGTGCGGAGACCACGAAACCTGCCCAGGTGTTCTTCGGCATGTGGATCTTCGTGAAGCCCGACGTCGGACGCTCGTAGCCGTGCTTCTTCATGTCGGTCCATGCATCGAGTTCATGCACTTGCGGCGTGAAGGCAAAGTTGTAGTCTGGCGGTGGCGACGAAGTCGACCATTCCAGCGTACGGCCGCCCCATGGGTCGCCGGTCACGTCGCGCAGTGCGGCGCGGTTGCGGAAGCTGACATAGAACTGCATGATCATCGAGCCGATGCCCAGTGCGATCGAAACGGCGCCAAACCAGGCGATGATGGTCCAGATCTGCAGCGATGGATCGGTGAAATGATTCATGCGGCGGGTCACGCCCATCAGGCCCAGCACGTACAGCGGCATGAAGGCCAGGTAGAAGCCGACCAACCAGAACCAGAACGAGCATTTGCCCCAGAAGGTGTCCAGCTTGTAGCCATAGGCTTTCGGGAACCAGTAGTTGATCGCGGCGAACACGCCGAACACCACGCCGCCGATGATGACGTTATGGAAGTGGGCGATCAGGAACAGGCTGTTGTGCAGCACGAAGTCGGCCGGTGGAACCGCCAGCAGCACGCCGGTCATGCCGCCGATGGTGAAGGTGACCATGAAGCCGATCGTCCACAGCATCGGCAGTTCGAAGCGGATACGGCCGCGGTACATGGTAAACAGCCAGTTGAAGATCTTCGCGCCGGTCGGGATCGAGATGATCATCGTCGTGATGCCGAAGAAGGAGTTGACGCTGGCGCCCGACCCCATGGTGAAGAAGTGGTGCAGCCATACCAGGTAGGACAGGATCATGATGACGCACGTCGCGTACACCATCGAGGCGTAGCCGAACAGGCGTTTCGAGCTGAAGGTGGCGACGACTTCCGAGAACACGCCGAAGATCGGCAGCACCAGGATGTAAACCTCAGGGTGACCCCAGATCCAGATCAGGTTGACGTACATCATGGCGTTGCCGCCCAGTTCGGTCGTGAAGAAATTGAAACCGGCGGTACGGTCCAGTGCCAGCATGGCCAGCACGGCCGTCAGCACAGGGAAAGCGGCAACGATCAGCACGTTGGTGCACAGCGCGGTCCAGGTGAATACCGGCATTTTCATCCAGGTCATGCCTGGCGCGCGCATCTTGACGATGGTGGCGATCAGGTTGACGCCGGACAGCAAGGTACCGACCCCGGCAATCTGCAAGGACCAGATGTAATAGTCCACCCCCACGTCCGGACTGGCGGCAATGCCCGACAGCGGTGGATACGCGAGCCAGCCGGTACGGGCGAACTCGCCGACGAACAGCGAGGCCATCACCAGCACGGCGCCCATGGTCGTCATCCAGAAGCTGAAGTTGTTGAGGAACGGGAAAGCCACGTCGCGCGCACCGATCTGCAGTGGCACCACGTAGTTCATCAGGCCCGTCACGAAAGGCATCGCCACGAAGAAGATCATGATCACGCCGTGAGCGGTGAAGACCTGGTCGTAGTGATGCGGCGGCAGGAAGCCGGCATTGTCGCCAAAGGCGATCGCCTGCTGGGTACGCATCATCAGCGCATCGGCAAAGCCGCGCAGCAGCATGATGATACCGAGGATCATGTACATGATACCGATTTTTTTATGGTCGATACTGGTGATCCAGTCGCGCCACAGGGTACCCCAGACGCGGAAATACGTCAGCGCCGCGACCAGCGCGATGCCGCCCAGGGCGACGCCTGCAAAGGTCGCCAGCAGGATAGGTTCGTGAAATGGAATTGCATCCCAAGTCAGACGGCCGAAGATAAGCTTCGTCAGATCAATATGGTCTAGCATTGTTACTCTCAGAAAAAAGGGAGGCGCCAGGCAAGCGGCGCCAGTATCTGCCGCGCTAACTGACGCGCGGCGGGATTCATGCGGTTGTTACTTGGCTTGAACGCCCTTTTCAACCACTGCATCGCCAGCGACTGCCGCCGTGACAGACGCTACCGGGCTATCCGCCAATGCCAGTTTGTAAGGCTGGACCGGCGTCACGCACAGCGCGTCGGAAACGATGGTGCGATTCAGGATGGCCTTGTACAGATCGACCGGCACATTGCTGTAGCGGCGCACGGGATCGCGCTCGCTCGGCTGGACCAGGGTCAGGTAATCGTCGCGGTTCAGCGCGCCGCCACCAGCACGGGTGGTCGCCACCCATTTGTCGAAGTCCGCATCGTTCACGCCATGGAACTTGAAGCGCATGCCCGAGAAGCCGGCGCCGCTGTAGTTGGCGGAGAAACCGTCGTAGACGCCCGGCTTGTTGATCACGGCGTTGAGCTTGGTCTCCATGCCCGGCATGGCGTAGATCTGACCTGCCAGCGCCGGAATGAAGAACGAGTTCATCACCGACTGGGCGGTAATCTTGAAGCGGATCGGACGATCGACCGGCGCATACAATTCATTGACTGTGGCAATGCCTTGCTCTGGATAGATGAACAGCCATTTCCAGTCCAGCGCGACCACTTCGACGATCATCGGCTTGGTGCTCTCCGGAATCGGACGATTCGCGTCGATACGGCTCAGCGGACGATATGGGTCCAGGGTGTGGGTGCTGATCCAGGTCAGCAGGCCCAGCACGATGATGATCAGCAGGGGTGCGCCCCAGATGATCAGCTCGAGACGCGTCGAGTGGTCCCAGTCCGGCTCATATTTGGCCGCGGTGTTGTTTTTTCTGTAGCGCCAGGCGAACAGCAGGGTGAGAGCGATTACCGGAACGATAATCAGCAGCATCAGCAGAGTGGAAATGACAATCAGATTGCCTTGCTGGACTGCGATGTCACCGGACGGATTCAGTACCACCGTATTGCAACCTGCCAATAAGGTAAGGGGTAACAGCGCCAGTCCGTGACGAACTTTGAGTGAAAACATACAGGAAAGTCCAGTACAGGGGATGAAGATATGGTACTTTATTCTTACTGGAGCACAATGGCAATTGGACGTTTTGTCCACCCCTGGGCTCGGACTCCATTCAGCAGTTAAGGACTTGTCCTACAGCTACTGTCTGAGTAGTCCTACTCCGGGCTTGAGACTCCTGGGGTAAGTTATACGTGTTGTCGAACTCGAAACTATATAAAGAGGCTCATCATGTCCAGCACGCGCACCCATAGCGGCGATGTACCCGCTGATTTCTCCCCCCACTCTCTGCGCGACGCACGCGGAGCCGGCACCGTCGAATCCCATATCGACCCCGGTGAGATCGCCGTTGGCGTGATCATCGGCCGCGCTTCCGAATACTTTGACTTTTTTGTCTACGCCATCGCCTCGGTGCTGGTGTTCCCGCAGGTGTTCTTCCCGTTCGAGGAACGCCTGGAGGGCACATTGTACGCGTTCCTGATCTTTTCCTTTGCCTTCATCGCCCGTCCCTTCGGCACCGTGATCTTCATGGAAATCCAGCGCCGGCTCGGGCGCAGCGCCAAGCTGACCATCGCCCTGTTCCTGCTGGGCGTGTCCACCGCAGGCATCGCCTTCCTGCCGACCTACTCGCACCTGGGCTTTGCCGCCATCGTCTGGCTGGCCGTCCTGCGCATCGGCCAGGGCGTGGCGCTGGGCGGCTCATGGGATGGCCTGCCGTCGCTGCTGGCCCTGAACGCGCCTGAAAACAAGCGCGGCTGGTATGCCATGCTGGGCCAGCTGGGCGCTCCGGTCGGTTTTTTGATCGCCGGCGGCCTGTTCTGGTACATGCTGACGGCCCTTTCCACGGAAGAATTCCTTGACTGGGGCTGGCGCTATCCTTTCTATGTGGCGTTCGCCATCAACGTGGTCGCGCTGTTTGCCCGCCTGCGCCTGGTGTCGACCAATGAATACGCCAAGCTGCTCGACGAGCGCGAGCTGCAGCCCGTCAGCGTCTTTGAAATGAGCCGCGGCCAGGGCCGCAACGTGATGATCGGCGCGCTGGCCGCGCTGGCCAGCTACGCGCTGTTCCACCTGGTCACCGTGTTCCCGCTGTCGTGGGTCTCGGTCTACCAAACCCGCGCCGCCTCGGACTTCCTGCAGGTGCAGATGGTGGGCGCGATACTGGCCGCCGTCGGTATCGTGCTGTCGGGCCTGCTGGCCGACCGTTTCGGCCGCCGCACCACCCTGGGCACGCTGGCCGTGCTGATCGCCATCTTCAGCGCCTTTATTCCCAGCCTGATGGGTGGCGGCAATACCGGCCAGGACGCCTTCATCCTGATCGGCTTCAGCCTGCTGGGCCTGTCGTATGGCCAGGCAGCCGGCGCCGTGACGGCCAACTTCCCTGCCCGCTTCCGCTATACCGGCGCGGCGCTGACGTCGGACCTGGCCTGGCTGGTCGGCGCCGGTTTCGCCCCGCTGGTGGCGCTGGGCCTGTCGGCCAACTTCGGCCTGGCCTACGTCAGCTTCTACCTGCTGTCGGGCGCCGTCGCCTCGCTGGCGGCACTGAGCCTGAACCGGGCGCTGGAGATACGCAACTGAGTGCTATATAAGTAGCGAAAAAAACGGGACCCGATCGGGTCCCGTTTTTTATTGCCTGATGATTTACACCGTCATTATTGTATTTGCAGCTGCTTGCCGCCCGTCCCCGCTTTTTTCTGCAGGGTCAGCTGCAGCACGCCGTCCACATAGCGGGCTTGCGAATTGCTGTCGTCGACTTCCTGCGGCAGGCTGAAGCTGCGGTATTGCTGGCCATACATCCTTTCGTTGCGCACCGCCTTGCCGGCCTCGCCATCCTCATGCTCCTGTTTCAGTTCGGCGCTGATCGACACGCGGTGGCCGTCGATGGCCACCTTGATGTCGTCGCGGTTGACGCCGGGGATTTCGGCCTTGACCAGGTAGGCTTGCTCGGTTTCGGAAATATCGACGCGCATGCGCGGCACGGCGTCGCGCGCGCGCAGCACGGGGCTGAAAAAATCGCGCATCAGCTCGTCCATGTCGCTGAAGGGATCGAAACGGCTCAGTGCATGAAAGGGATCGCGCGGATCGCGGGACATCAGTTGATTGGCCATGATAATCGCTCCTGTTCGGTTGGTTGCGGCGGCAGGCCGCGCCTATTAATACTAGGCGGGCAACGCACGCAATGTTTGAGACCGATCAAATAAGCACCACGCCATTATGCTAGCGTCCGCCTCTCCCCACGCAGGATGTCAAGGCACCATATCATCCGCCCCGCCACTCTGTGGCTGCATCGGTGCCTTGCCGCCGGCATCGACGCCCCCTGCCGGAATGTTTCACGCGCCCGGCTTTCTGGCAGCGCGCAAATGACCGGTTTCCCTGACATGATTCCTCATCTTTTTGATCACACCGCACGCGTGCGTCATTGCCGCGCTCGCGCCGCCTGCTATGCTAGCGCCTGCCGCACGTTTGCGCCTCAGAAATATTGCTTTTCAGTTAAAATTATTTACCTCTGATTATTCTTCCACGGACCCGATGAATACCAAGACCCCGATCGACACTTTCAGTTTCCGGCGCATTCTTGCCCGTAATGTTACCTTGCCGCTGGTGGTCGGGGTGCTGACCGCCCTGGTCTTCGTCGGCCTGATTGCCTATTTGCTCAGTGCGCTGCGCTCGGTCGAGCATTCCGAGCGCGTGATCGGCAACGCCAATGAAGTGATGAAACTGTCGGTCGACCTGGAAACGGGCATGCGCGGCTATCTGCTGACGGGCGACGAGACCTTCCTGGCGCCGTATAAATCGGGCAAGGCCAAGATCGCGGTGGAGATGACGACCTTGCTGGAGCTGGTGGCGGACAGCCCGATCCAGCAGGATCGCCTGCGCCGCATCCGCGCGCTGCAAAGCCAGTGGACCGAGTACGCCGAATCGATCATCAGCCAGCGCCGCAACAACCAGGAATACCTGGCGCGCGTGCGCCAGGGCGAAGGCAAGCTGGAATTCGACGAAATCCGCCGCGAATTCCTGTCCTTCCTGGGCATGGAACAGCGTTTGCGCCAGGAGCGCGGCGACTCGGCCGAAGCGCGCACCATGATGGCGGTGGTGGTCTTCCTGCTGCTGAGCCTGGGCTTGTCGGGCTTGCTCGCCTTCCTGGGCCGGCGCGAACTGATGCGCTTGTCCGATATCTACAATGCGGCGCTGGAGCAGCGCGGCAAGGATAACGATGTGCTGCAGGAGCAAGCCTGGCTGCGCACCGGCCAGACCGAACTGGCCGACTACACCAGCGGCCAGCTGGCCCTGCCGCAGCTGGGCCGGCAGGTGCTGGACTTCCTGGCCAACCGCCTCGAAGTGGCGGTGGCGACGATCTATGTCACCGAAGACGACGGCAGCCTGCGCCGCGCGGCCGTGTATGGCTTCAGCGACCAGCATATCCAGGACAAGCAGGTCTTCAAGCAAGGCGAAGGCCTGGTCGGCGAAACCGCGCGTGAAAAACGGCTCAAGCATATCAAGCAGGTCCCCGACAATTATCTGATGGTGAACTCCAGCCTGGGCCACGGTTCGCCGCTGGAACTGGTGCTCACGCCGGTGGACAACGAAGGCGTCGTCAACGGCGTGATCGAACTGGGCTTTACCCGCCCCGTGGCCCAGCGCGAACTGGAACTGCTGCGCCTGATCGCCGCCAACGTCGGCACCTCGCTGGAAGCGGCGCTGTACCGCCAGCGCCTGCAGAACGTGCTGGAAGAAACCCAGCAGTTGAATGAAGAACTGGAAGTGCAGCAGGAAGAGCTGCGCACCGCCAATGAAGAGCTGGGCGAGCAGTCGCGCGTGCTGGAACAATCGCAGTCGCACCTCGAAGAGCAAAAAGCGGCGCTGGAGCAATCGAACGAGCAGCTGGCCGTGCAGGCCCTGGCGCTGGACCAGAAGAACGTCGCCATCGGCCAGGCCCACGACCAGCTCGAAGCGCGCGCCGAAGAGCTGCAGCGCGCCAGCCGCTACAAGTCGGAATTTTTGGCGAATATGTCGCACGAGCTGCGCACGCCGTTGAACAGCTCGCTGATCCTGTCCAAGCTGCTGGCCGACAATAGCGGCGGCAACCTGACACCGGAGCAAGTGACGTTTGCGCAAACCATTTATTCGGCCGGCAATGACTTGCTGACCCTGATCAACGATATCCTCGACATTTCCAAGGTCGAGGCGGGCAAGCTGGACCTGACGCCGGAAGCCATCCCCTTCAATGAACTGCTGAGCAGCCTGAAGATGCTGTTCGGCGCCCAGGCACAGCAAAAGAAACTCGCTTTCACCGTCGCGGTCGCGCCTGGCACGCCGCCGTCGTTCGTCAGCGACCGCCAGCGCCTGGAACAGATCCTGAAAAACCTGTTGTCGAACGCCATCAAGTTCACCGATACCGGCAGCGTCTCGGTGCAGGTGGCGGCGGACGCGGCCGGCCATGTGCGCTTCCAGGTACAGGACAGCGGCATCGGCATCGCCGACGATCAGCAGCAAAAAGTCTTCGACGCCTTCCACCAGGCCGATGGCACCACCAGCCGCCGCTACGGCGGCACGGGCCTGGGCCTGTCGATTTCGCGCGACCTGGCCACCCTGCTGGGCGGCGCCATTGAATTGTCGAGCACGCCGGGCCAGGGCAGCACATTCACCCTGGTGCTGCCGATCGACTGGCAGGAACGCGCCGTGCCGGAGGATGAGGCACCGGTGCCCGCCAGGTCCGCGCCGCCGGCCCATATCCGTACCAGCGCGGCCGCCATCGCGCCCCTGCCCGTGCCGAAACCGGTGCCGGTCGCCACCTTCAAGGATGACCGCGAAAGCGTGCCGGCCACGCGCAGCGGGCAGCGCTCGGTGCTGGTGATCGAGGACGAGCCGGCGTTTGCCGGCATCCTGTTCGACCTGGCGCATGAAATGCATTACCAGTGCCTGGTGGCGCACGGCGCCGAGGAAGGCTTGCGCCTGGCGGCCGAGTTCCTGCCCGACGCCATCCTGCTCGATATCGGCCTGCCTGACCGTCCGGGCCTGCTGGTACTACAAAAGCTCAAGGAAAACCCGCTGACCCGCCATATCCCCGTGCATATCGTCTCGGGCAATGACCAGGTGCAGGCGGCGATGCAGCTGGGCGCCGTCGGCTACGCCACCAAGCCGCGCACGCGCGAGCAATTGAAAGACGTGTTCCTCAAGCTGGAATCGAAATTTACGCAGAAAATGAAACGCATCCTGCTGGTCGAGGATGACGAACGCCAGCGCGAAAGCGTGGTGCACCTGATCAGCGACGACGATGTGGAAATCACCGCCGTGGCGCTGGGCGAAGAAGCGCTGGCCCTGCTGAAAACGCAGATTTTCGACTGCATGATCATCGACCTGAAGCTGCCCGATATCCAGGGCAACGAGTTGCTGGAGCGCATGGAGCATGAAGAGCTGTGCTCGTTCCCGCCCGTGATCGTGTATACCGGCCGCAACCTGAGCCGCGAAGAAGAAGCCGACCTGATGAAGTATTCGCGCTCGATCATCATCAAGGGCGCCCGTTCGCCCGAGCGCCTGCTCGACGAAGTGACCCTGTTCCTGCACAAGGTGGAGTCGGAACTGTCGACCGAGCGCCAGGGCATGCTGCAGCAGGTGCGCAGCCGCGAGCGCGTGTTTGAAGGGCGCAAGATCCTGCTGGTCGACGACGACGTGCGCAATATCTTTGCCTTGACCAATGCGCTGGAGCAAAAAGGCGTGGTGGTGGAAATCGGCCGCAACGGTTTTGAAGCGATCAGCAAGCTCAATAGCGTGGACGATATCGACCTGGTGCTGATGGATGTGATGATGCCGGGCATGGACGGCCTGGAAGCGACGCGCCAGATCCGCGCCGACGGCCGCTACAACAAGCTGCCGATCATCGCGATTACCGCCAAGGCCATGAAGAACGACCAGGAAGAATGCCTGCAGGCCGGCGCGTCCGACTACCTGGCCAAGCCGATCGACCTGGACCGCCTGTACTCGCTGCTGCGCGTCTGGATGCCGAAGATGGAACGCATCTGATGCTGATCGACTACACGGAGGCGCAGCTGCAGGCGTTGATGGATGCCATCTATCAGCGCTACAGCTACGATTTCCGTGATTATTCCGCGCCCTCGCAACGGCGCCGCCTGAACCACGCCTTGGGTCGCCTGCACTGCAGCACCCTGGACGAGCTGCAACGCAAGGTGCTCAAGGATGCGGGCGCCTTTGGCCAGCTGCTGCAGATGCTGACCGTGCCCGTCACCGAGATGTTCCGCGATCCGGCGTTTTTCCTGGCCCTGCGCGAACAGGTGGTGCCGGTGCTGAAAACCTATCCGTCGCCGAAGATCTGGGTGGCAGGCTGCTGTACTGGCGAGGAGGCGCTGTCGCTGGCCATCATCCTGCACGAGGAAGGCTTGCTCGAGCGCAGCCTGATCTATGCCACCGACATCAATCCGGTGGTGCTGGACAAGGCCCGCCTGGGCGTTTATCCGCTGCTCAGCATGCAAGACTACGGCGCCAACTACACGGCGGCAGGCGGCCTGGGCAGCCTGGACGAGTATTACACGGTGGAACATGCGACGGCGCGCTTCGACAGCCGCCTGCTGGACCGCATCAATTTTGCCGACCACAGCCTGGCCACCGACAGCGTGTTTGCGGAAACGCAGTTGATCTGCTGCCGCAACGTGCTGATCTATTTTAATAAAGCCCTGCAGGACCGCGCCCTCGGGCTGTTCCATGAATCGCTGTGCCACCGGGGATTCCTGGGGTTGGGCAGCAAGGAAAGCACGAATTTCAGCGCCTTTGCCACGCAATTCGAGCAGCAATCAGGACCGGAAAAGCTGTACCGCAAGCGCCCTTCGTTCGGCGCCCAGCGACAAGAGACGCGGCACAAGCCGCGCCAGGATGCACAGCGAGACGAAGCAACACCAGGAAACCGCCATGATGAATGAAACCCGCACCAAACTATTGATCGTCGACGACCTGCCGGAAAACCTGCGCGCGCTGAACGCGCTGATACGCGAAAACGACCGCAGCGTCTACCAGGCCTCGTCCGGCGAAGAAGCGCTGGCCTTGCTGCTGGAACACGATTTCGCGCTGGCCATCCTCGACGTGCAGATGCCGGAAATGGACGGCTTCGAGCTGGCCCAGCTGATGCGCGGCACCGACAAGACGCGCCATATCCCGATCGTGTTCGTCACGGCGGCCGGCAAGGAAATGAATTTCTCGTTCCAGGGCTATGAAAGCGGCGCCGTGGACTTTTTGCACAAGCCGCTCGATATCAATGCCGTGCAAAGCAAGGTCAATGTCTTCGTTGCCCTGCACCAGCAGCGTGCCGAGACGCGGCGCCAGGTGCAGGCGCTGGAACACAGCCGCCAGCAGCAGGAAGCGCTGCTGCAAGAGTTGCGCGCGACGCAGGCCGAGCTGCAGCGCTCCCTGCGCATGCGCGACGAATTCATGTCGATGGTGGCGCACGAGCTGCGCACGCCGCTCAACACCCTGTTCCTGGAAACCCAGATGCGCACCCTGAACCTGGAACGCGGCAACCTGGCCGCTTTCGCGCCGGAAAAATTGCCGAAGATGGTGGCGCGCGACGCACGCCAGATCCGCAGCATGGTGCGGCTGATCGACGACATGCTCGACGTCTCGCGCATCAGCAGCGGCAAGCTGTCGATACGGCGCGAACCGGTCGACCTGGCCGCGCTGGTGCGGCGCGTGGCCGAGGACCTGGCGCCCGGCCCGGACCAGTTGCGGGTGCAGGTGCAGGAAGACGCGTGCATCGAAGGCTATTGGGACGGTTTCCGCGTCGAACAGATCGTCGTCAACCTGATCAGCAACGCCCTGCGCTATGGCGACGGCAAGCCGGTCGACATCAGCCTGGCGAAAACCCGCAACAGCGCGGTGATCGAGGTGCGCGACCATGGCATCGGTATCGGCCCCAAGGACCAGGAGCGCATCTTCGACGCCTTCGAGCGCGTGATGCACCAGGACCGCACGGGCGGCCTGGGCCTGGGCCTGTTCATTACCAAGCAGCTGGTCGACGCCCACGGCGGCGCCATCACCCTGCAAAGCCAGCCCGGCCATGGCGCGCTGTTCAGCGTGACCCTGCCGCTGGCGGGATCGTGACCATGGCGACCATCCCTGCCCCGGCGCAGTTCCCTGCGCAGTTCCATGATTTCCTGTTGCGGCTGGACCGCAGCCTGCGCCAGCTGGAAGATACCGGCGAAATCCTCTCCGTCTCGGCGCGGCTGCTGGGCCAGCAATTGCAAGCCCAGCAAGTGGCCTGCTTCGATATCGGCCAGCAGTTGCGCTATGCCACCTTGCAACATGCCTGGAGCGACGGCCTGGCGCCCGGCGCGGCCGGCGAATATTTCCTCGGTGAATACGCCGCCGGCCTGGCGGCCGAGCTTGAAGCGGACCGCCCGGTGGCGGTCGACGATGTGAGCGGCGACCCGCGCACGGCCGCGCCAGGCGCCCTGGCCACCTTCGCGCGGCTGGGCATCCAGGCCTTTTTGAATATTCCCATCGTCAAGGACGGCCGGCTGGCGGCCTTGTTCGTGGTGCACAGCCGCGCGCCGCGCGCCTGGCAGGCGGTCGAGATCGCGCTGGCCGTGCAGGCGGCCGAACGCATCTGGGCCAGCTTGCTGCGCGCCCAGGCAGAGGCGCAACTGCGTGCCCTGAATGCCGACATGGAACGGCAAGTGGCCGAGCGCACGCGCGAATTCGGCCTGACCTGGCGCATCAGCCCCGATTTGCTGGGCGTGCTGAACCTGGAAGGCCGCTTCGAGCATCTCAATCCCGCCTGGGAAACCACCCTGGGCTGGTCCGAGCAGGAAGTGCGCAACATGGCCTTCATGAGTTTGATCCACCCTGACGACCGCGACGCCACCCTGGCGGTCTGGCAAGCGCTGCTGCAGGGCCAGCCCGCGCTGCGCTTTGAAAACCGCTACCGCGACAAGGCCGGCGGCTGGCACTGGCTGCAATGGGTGGCGGTGCCGGAAAATGGCAAGATCTATTGCAGCGCGCGCGACATCAGCGAAGAAAAGGACGCCGCGCAAGCCTTGCGCGCGGCCCAGGAATCGCTCGACCATAGCGTTTCGGCCCTGCTGCAATCGCAAAAGCTCGAAGCGCTGGGCAAGCTGACCGGTGGCGTGGCGCATGATTTCAACAATGTGCTGCAGATTATCTCGGGCAATCTGCAACTGCTGCAGATCACGGTCGGCAGCGATCCGCAGGCGGCCAAGCGCATCGCCAGTTCCAGCGCCGCCGTCGAACGGGGCGCCAAGCTGTCGGCGCAATTGCTGGCCTTTGCCCGCCGCCAGCCCCTGAAACCGCTGGTCACCGACCTGAAGGCGCTGCTGCGTTCGACCGAAGACCTGCTGCGGCGCGCCGTCGGCGAGACGGTCGACACGCAGGTGCATGTCGCCGGCGACGCCTGGCAGGCGCTGGTCGACCCGAACCAGCTGGAAAACGTGATCCTGAACCTGGCCATCAATGCGCGCGACGCGATGGATGGCCGCGGCAAGCTGACGGTGTCGCTCTTCAATTGTGCGCTCGACGGCACGGAAGACCTGGCGGCCGGGCAATACGTGCAGCTGTCCATCAGCGACACGGGCAGCGGCATCGCGCCGGAGCTGATCGACAAGATCTTCGAACCGTTCTTTACCACCAAGAAAGAAGGCGAAGGCTCGGGCCTGGGCTTGTCGATGGCCTATGGTTTCCTGAAGCAAAGCGGCGGCCACCTGCGCGTCGAAAGCACGCTCGGCGCGGGAACCACCTTCCGCATCTACCTGCCGCGCTCGCTCGACGGCGTGACGGAACTGCCTTTGCAACTGACGGGGCCAGTGCTGGGCGGCAAGGAAACCATTTTGGTGGTGGAAGACGATCCGCACGTGCAAACCACCGTGGTCGACATGTTGCACGGCCTGGGCTATAGCGTGCTGAAGGCGTCCGATGGCCAGGGCGCGCTGAACATCGTCGCCGGCGGCGTGCCGGTCGACCTGCTGTTTACCGACGTGGTAATGCCCGGCCCCGTGGCCAGCACGGAACTGGCGCGCCAGGCACGGCAGCTGCTGCCCGAACTGGCCGTGCTGTTTACCTCGGGTTATACGCAGGACGCCATCATGCATGGCGGGCGGCTCGATGCGGGCGTGGAGTTGCTGAGCAAACCCTACAGGCGCGAAGACCTGGCGCGGCGCATCCGCCATCTGCTGGCCAACCGCCAGCATGTGGCCCGCCTGCAGCAGGAACTGGAGCAACCATCGCCCCCCGCCACCGTGCGGACAGGCGGACGCAGCATTTTGCTGGTGGAAGACAACGACGACGCGCGCGCCATGACCAGCGAATTGCTGGACATGCTGGGCCATGACGTGACGGCGGTGGGATCGGCCGAAGAAGCGCTGCCGCTGCTGGCCATGCAGGGCCTGGAAATCTTGCTCACCGATATCAGCTTGCCGCGCATGTCAGGCACCGAGCTGGCCATGCTGGCGGCCAGGGACCATCCGCACCTGCAAGTGGTGTTTTCCACCGGCCACGCGCCGGCCAATTCCGGCGTGCAAGATCCGTCGGCCCGCTTCCTGCTCAAGCCGTTTTCGGTGGAGCAGTTGCAGCAAGCCTTGCAGGCAGACTAGGAACGTTTCAGCGCGGCGGCCAGCTCTTCCAGGCCGAACGGTTTTTGCAGGAAACGCGCCTGGCGGCCATGCGCCAGGCTGGCCGCCCAGCCGTGGCCGGACGCGAAAATCACCTCCAGCTGCGGCGCTTCGGCGCGCGCGCGGCGCGCCAGTTCCAGGCCGGACATGGCGGGCAGGCTGATATCGGTCAGCAATATCTCCAGGTCAGGCAGCGATAACAGCGGCAAGGCTTCCTCGGCGCTGGCCGCGCCATGCACCGTATGGCCCAGCATATTGAGCATTTCCATGCTCATCTCGCGCGCGTCGTCATTGTCTTCCACCAGCAGGATGCGGCGCCCCGACGGATCGGGTGCGCCGGGCAAGCGCCGGTCCGCCAGCAGATGGCGGATGCGCCGCGCCAGGTCTTCGCGCCGGTACGGTTTGCTGAGCAACTCGACGCTGGGTGCCAGCCGCCCGCCCTGCATGATGGCGTTATAGGTATAGCCCGAAGTAAACAGCACGGCCAGCCCCGGCAGCAGCAGTTTCGCCTGGCTCGCCAGTTCGGTGCTGTCGACCGGACCGGGCATGACCACGTCGGTAAACAGCAGGTCGACCCTGGCGCCGGCCTGCAATTGCCGCAGCGCACTGTCGCCATCGTGGGCGTGCAATACTTCATAGCCCAGGCCGCGCAGCATGTCGACCACCGTGTTGCGCACGGCCGCATCGTCCTCCACCACCAGGATGGTCTCGGCGCCACCGAGCACCGGGCCGGCGCGCCACTGCGGCAGGTCGGCCAGCGGTTCGAGCGAGCGCGGCAGGTAGATCTTGAAGGTGGTGCCGGCGCCGGGCGCGCTTTGCACGCGGATATGGCCGCCGCTCTGGCGGATAAAGCCATACGCCATGGAAAGCCCCAGGCCGGTGCCCTCGCCTTCTTTCTTGGTGGTAAAGAAGGGCTCGAAGATCTGCTCGATCACGGCCGCCTCCATGCCATGGCCCGTGTCGGTAATCGTCAGCAAGACGTGTTGGCCGGGTAGCGCATCGGCATGGCCGGCCGTCGCGGCCTGATCCAGGGTAACGTTACTGAGGGAAAAGGTCAGGCGGCCGCCCTGTTCCATCGCGTCGCGCGCATTGATGGCCATGTTCAGCAGCACGTTTTCCATCTGGTTCGGGTCGACCAGCACATGCCACAGTCCCACGCTGACAAAGGTTTCCTCGAAAATCAGTTCGCCCAGCGCGCGCCGTATCAATTCCTGCATGCTGACGAGCAAATGGCCGAGATTGGTGGCCAGCGGGCGCAAAGGTTGGCGGCGGGCAAACGCCAGCAGTTGCAAGGACAGCTTGGCGCCCCGTTCGACGGCGGAGGCGGCCGAATCGAGACGGCTGGCCGCCTGCGGATTGCCGGCCACGGTCAGTTTCAGCAGTTGCAGATTGCCCGAGATAATTTGCAGCACATTATTGAAGTCATGCGCCACGCCACCGGTCAGCTTGCCGATCGATTCGAGCTTTTGCGCCTGCAGCAAGGCTTGCTCGCTGCGCAGCAGGGCCAGGCGCGCCTCTTTCTCGTCGGTCACGTCGCGCCCGACGGCATGGATCAGCTGCTCGGCCGGCACGGCGGTCCAGGCGATGCTGCGGTATTCGCCGTCACCACACCGGTAGCGGTTTTCCATACGCAAGGTGGTGGCGCTGCCAGCCAGTTTTGCCAGGTCCTGCAAGGTGGCCGCGCGGTCGTCCGGATGCACCAGGCTGATGAAGTCCATGCCCAAGGCATCGCTTTCCGCGCGCGCGAGGATGCTGGTCCAGGCCGGATTGACGGCAATGATCACGCCGCGCAAATCGGCCACCAGCATGATATCGGTGGCCAGGCGCCACATGCGGTCGCGCTCGGCCGTGCGCTGCACCATGCGGTTTTCCAGCGCGGCATGATGGCCGGCCAGTTTTTCCAGCCGGCCCCGTTCGATCACGTGCGAGATGCAGCGGGCCGCCACGCTCATGCGGTCGATATCGGCCTGGGTCGGGTGGCGCGCCACCTGGGAAAACTGCCCCAGTACGCCCAGCACATGGCCACGCGCGCCAAACACGGGCGCGACCCAGCAGGCGCGATAGCCATGCAGCATCGCTTCCTTGCGCCCGGCGCTCCAGCCCGGCTCGCGCACGATATCGCCGCAATACACGGGCGCGCCCGTAAACGCCGCCGCGCCAAAGGGCGAAGGATGCGGCCCGTCGTCATCGTGCCGCAAGGCCAGCTGCAAGTCGTCCGGCAAGCTGGGGGCGCACAGGCCGCAAAAGCGGTCGGCCTCGTCAATGAGCGCGACGCAGCCATGCAACTCGTCGCCACTGTCATCGCCTTGCAGCGCCAGCAACAACTGCGCCAGCGCGTCTTCCAGGACCGCACCAGCCGCAACAGAGCCAAGCGCCCTGTGTTCCGCGTCCAGCAAGTGAAGTATGTCGTGTGCGTGCACCGTATCCGTAAGGCTGAGATTGAAGCTGGAATATACCACGGAGCAAAGTTTCTTAGAATGCAATACAGAACACTGTTTTTAAAAAAGGCGACCTGCAAGCAGGTTTTTGCACCATGGCCGCCATGCTAGAGTGTTGCTTTCCTTTTATCTGCCGGAAGCCGCCTGATGACCTTGCCCTCCTCCCTGATCGCCACCGCCCTGCTGGCCGCAGCACAAGGCGCCGTCGCCGCCCCCATGACCTTGGACAACTACCTGGCCCTGAACGGCCCGCAAGCAACGGCGCAGATCGTCTATGGCCCGGCCTCCTCGCAGTACGCCCAGCTGTTCCGGCCCAGCGGTGCGGGCCCGTTCCCGGTGGTGGTGCTGGTGCATGGCGGCTGCTGGACAGTCCAGTTCGGCGGCATCAAGCAGATGCGCAACGTCGCCAACGCCCTCAGCAGCCAGGGCATTGCCGTCTGGAACGTCGAATACCGCCGAGTCGACGAAGAAGGCGGCGGCTACCCCGGCACCTACCAGGACATGCATGCCGCGCTCGACAGCCTGCAACACCACGCCAGCCAGTATCAACTCGACACCAGCCGCATCGTCGCCATGGGCCACTCGGCCGGTGGTCAGCTGGTGCAATGGATTGCAGGAAGAGCAAAACTTCCCAAGACCAGCCCCCTGTACCAGGAGAAATTCCTGCCGATCAACAACATCATCAGCCTGGGCGGCCTGGCCGACCTGCGCCACGAAGAAAAGCTGATCAAAAGCAGCTGCGACCGCGACATCCCCCAGCTGGCAGGCAGCGCCAGCACTGACCGCCCCGACATCTACAGCGACACCAACGCCGCCGACCTGATCCCCAACGGCACGCGTACCGTCCTGATCACCGGCGAGCTCGACACCATCTCCCCCCCGCGCGTGGCACATGATTACGCAGCGAAAGCCGTGAAGGCCGGCGACCATGCGGAGGTGCTGATTTTACCGGGAGCCAGTCATTACGACGAGATCGCGGCGACGTCGCCGGCGTGGAAGATGGTTTTGCCGGTGATCAAACAGATGCTGGGCCTGCAGGGCGACAGCCTATGAAATCCCTGAAATTCAATATCTTCGGCACCCTGATCGCGGTGACAGGTTCTCCCGGCGCATGGCGTGCTTTTTATCCGGGTGCCGATGGAAAGCGCCGGCCAGCCGACTTTATCGTGCCGGACCACGTCGAGGAACATGATCTGTGCGAATACCTCGCCGACCTGTTCCATGAAGAAGCGACACCGCGCAACAACACGGCAAGTCAGATAGCATGAATCAACTGCCCACCGCCGGCAGCGGCCACGACGATGCCATCCGCAAGAAAATCGACGCCGCCGTCTCGAACAGAAACCTGTCGCGCGCCGCGAACAATACGAAGTGGGATGAGCTGATCCACCATTTCCGCCAGCGCGAAGACTGGTGGCCGTCCTACCGCTATAAAGCAGTGACCGGCTTTATCTCCGGCTGGGACGTGGAGTGGCTCTACCACCTGCCGTTCCCGTTCGCCCTGGTCGAATGGTTCGATATCGGCTTGAAAGAACTGGAACCGTCCAAAGGCATGCTGCTGCCACGCACCTATATCGACCATACGGAAGAAATATCCGGCGTGGTCAGGAAAATCGGACTGGAATTCGAGGTGCACGGGGATGTGTTGAGGATCTGGGGGTATTTGCCGAAGTCCCATGACGACTTTCCGCCGGTATAGACGTAGAGACAAAGAAAAACACAAACCAAGCATACAGATAAAGTACGAATCGGCCCAAGCCTCAAGCCAGGGCTTCCCGGGCCAAGCGGGCCTGAAAAATGTCGAGGGCAAGGCGCGGCGACGAAGACAGTACGCATGTACGGCGAGGAGCCGCAACGCAGCCATCGGCATTTTCTCAGGTCTGCGACTCCGGCCCGCTCTCTATAAGTTTTGCGGCATGCGTACCAGCCAAGCATCACGGAAAAATGCCGAGGGCAAGGCGCGGCGACGAAGACAGTACGCATGTACGGCAAGGAGCCGCAACGCAGCCATCGGCATTTTCTCAGGTTCGCGTCTCCGGCCCGCTTTTTTAAAGCTTGTAAAGCAACTCACTCACTGGACACGTGCAAGATACGCTGCCAACTGAGCGAAGGTGGCACCAAATCCTTGCCTCATCGACTCATGCCCCTCCTTGAACGTCGCATGCTCCTGCTCGGAAGCCTCATGCGGCACCGACCGTAGCGTCATCGTCGTCTTGCCACCCTCCTCGGACAACGTCATCGTGTTATGCGCCTTGAGTGGCCAAGTGGCGCTAACCGGATGCGGCACCACATTCCCCTCCCGATCCGCAAACGACAAGATGGAAACAATCTTCTCCGGCGCCTCGATCGCATGATAGGTAAATTTGCCCCACATCTCATAGCCATTGTCGGCCCGCATGCCGTAGTGAAAAATGCCTCCCGGCTTGAGTTCCAGCGCCAGCACGCTGAGCTCGAACCCCACCGGCCCCCACCATTGGGCCAGGCGCTCCGGTTCGACCCAGGACTGGAACACCAGTTCGCGTGGGGCGTCAAACGTGTGGGTAATCACAAAATCGCTGCTGCCCTGCTCTGCTGTAGTCATGACTGTACTCCCGATAAAATGGACCAACCCTGAATGTAGCAGCGTCTGGAAAAATCATAAAGCCCTGCACGTTCAGCATTTCCTAGTGGTAAAATAATAGTTAGACACCTAACCATTAGACGACTTATCTTATGATTTCTATTGAAGAGCGCTTCTCCGCCGCGCTCCACAAGACGGCGCGCGGCTGGCGCCATGCGATCGACCGGCGACTGAAAGACCTGGACCTGGGGCAAGCGAGCTGGATGTGCATCGCCATGATCGCCAAATCGCCCCAGCCGCCGTCGCAAAGCGAGCTGGCCCATCAGCTGGGGGTGGAGAACCCGACCATGGTGTCAATGCTGGACCGGCTCGTGAAATCCGGCTTCGTGCAGCGCCAGCCATCGGAACTCGATCGGCGCGTCAAGCTGGTGGTGCTGACCGATGCGGGCATGCAAGTGTATGAAACGGTGCGCAAGGAAGCGGACAGTTTCCGCAAGGAGCTGCTGCAGGGTATAGCTGCGGAGCAGCTGCTGGCCGCCACCGAATTGCTGGAAGCCTTGCAGGCGGCCACGGAGAAGTCGGCGTGAGTTCCATCACCGCAGCATCTCCCCTTCCAGCCTCGGAGGACCCCACGCTGAACCGGCGCATGATCACGATCTCGATCATGCTCGCCACCATCATCCAGGCGCTCGACGGCACCATCGCCAACGTGGCCCTGCCGCACATGCAGGGCAGCTTGTCCGCCTCGCAAGACCAGATCACCTGGGTGCTGACCTCGTTTATCGTGGCGGCCGCGATTGCCACGCCGTTGACCGGCTGGCTGTGCGACCGCTTTGGCCAGAAGAAAACCTTTCTCGTCTCCGTAGCCGGTTTTACGATCGCCTCCGTGCTGTGCGGCCTGTCCGGCACTTTGTCCGAAATCGTTGCCGCCCGCCTGCTGCAGGGCGTATTCGGCGCGGCGCTGGTGCCGCTGTCGCAAGCCGTGCTGCTGGACATCAATCCGCGCGAAAAGCACGGCTCGGCCATGGCCATCTGGGGCATGGGCGTGATGATCGGCCCTATCCTGGGCCCCACCTTGGGTGGCTGGCTGACGGACAGCTATAGCTGGCGCTGGGTCTTCTTCATCAATATCCCGATCGGCGCGATGGCCTTCTATGGCATCTGGCGCTATATCCGCAAGGACCCGCCGAACCGCCGCATGAATTTCGACATGTTCGGCTTTGCCACCCTCAGCCTGTCGATCGGCGCGCTGCAGATGCTGCTGGACCGGGGCGAGCAGAATGACTGGTTTTCGTCGACCGAAACGTGGATCGAGGCCATCGTGCTGGCCATGAGTTTGTGTTATTTCATCGCCCATACGGCCTTGCGTCCGGCCGGCAAGTCCTTCCTCGACTACCGGCTGCTGAAAAACTCGAACTATGTCAGCGGCCTGCTGTTCATCTTTATCGTCGGCCTGGTGCTGTTCGCTACCCGTGCGCTGACGCCGTCGATGCTGCAGGGGCTGATGAATTACCCGGCCGCGATTGCCGGCCTGGTGACGGCGCCCAGCGGCCTGGGCACCATGATGGCGATGCTGATCGTCGGCAAGCTCACCGGCAAGGTCGATACGCGCGTGCTGCTGGGCGTGGGGTTTTCGATCACGGCCTTTTCGCTGTGGCAGATGGCCAATTTCACCCTGGACCTGGTGCCGAAGACCGTGGTGTGGAACGGCATTATCCAGGGCATCGGCCTGGGCCTGGTGTTCGTGCCGCTGAGCGCAGCCACCTTTGCCACCCTGTCGCCGCAGATGCGGGCGGAAGGCACGGCCATCTACAGCCTGGTGCGCAATATCGGCAGCAGTATCGGCATTGCGCTGGTGCAGACTTTACTGGTGCGTAATACGCAGATCGCCCATGCGTCGCTGACCGAACACATCAATATCGCCAACCCGGCCCTGCACGACCCGGCGGTCGCCAGCGTGTTCGACTTGTCATCCGGTGCGGGAATGGCGGCCCTGAATGGCGAGATCAACCGGCAGGCGTCGATGATCGCCTACCTCGATGATTTCTGGCTGATGATGTGGCTGACCATCCTGGTGCTGCCACTGCTGCTGCTGATCAAGCCACCGAAGAAAAACGCGCCCGTCGTGGTCGACCACGCGGCGATGGAGTAACCATCATGTCCAGGAAACCAACCATGAAGCTTTCCCTTGTTGTGCTTGCGCTGGCCCTGGCCGGCTGCGCCAGCATTCCGCCAGACACCCATGTATTGCCGCAGCAGGATCTGGCGACAAAGCAGCTGGCGTCCGATATCCACCTGGCCAGCGAAGGCTGGCCGGCCGCCCAGTGGTGGCGCCAGTTCCAGGACAGTCAACTCGACGGCCTGATCGAACAGGCGCTGTCCGCCAGCCCCAGCCTGGACGTGGCCAATACCCGCATCGGCTCGGCCTTGTCCGCTTTCGACTACCAGCATGCGGACCGCGACCCGCGCGTGGACGTCAACGCCAGCATCAACCGCCAGCGCTATTCGGCCCATGGCCTGACGCCCGCGCCGATCGGCGGCAATTACTACAACGAGGCGGCCGTCACGGTGCAAGCCCATTACGACCTCGACTGGTGGGGCAAGCACAAGGCGCAGATCGCGTCGGCCCTCGGTGAAGTCAACGCGCGCCGCGCCGAGTATGCGATGGCCGAACAGATGCTGGCGGCCGAAATCGCCCGCCATTACTTCAGCATGCAAAACAGCTGGGCCCGCATGGACAATCTGCATGCGCTGGTGGCCTTGCAGCAAGCCCTGGTGACGGACAAGGAAAAGCGCATCGCCAACGGCCTGGGGGTCAACGACGACCATCTGTCCGCGCAAACGCGCTTGAGCCTGATCGAGCAGCAGATCGCCTTGCTGGAAACCCAGATCGTTACCGAACGCGAAGCGCTGCGGGCGCTGCTCGGTGCGGACGGCACGGCGCTGGCCAGCCTGCAATTGCGCGAAGCGCAAGCCTTGCCGCATATGCTGCCCGGCAAGCTGGGCATGGAGCTGCTGGCGCGCCGGCCCGACCTGCAGGCGGCACGCTGGCGGGTGGAAGCGTCGCTGAACCGCATCGAAGCGTCGCAGGCCGCGTTCCACCCCGATATCGACCTGGGCGCATCGTTCGGCCTCGATGCGATCCGGCTCGGCAAGCTGCTCGAAGCCGGCAGCCGCACCCTGTTCGTCGGTCCGGCTTTATCTCTGCCGCTGTTCGACAGCGGCCGCCTGCAGGCGCAGTTGAATGGCGCGCGCAGCGAACGCAATGAGCTGATCGCCGACTATAACCAGAACGTGTTCAATGTGGTGCGTGACGTGGCGCAAGCCGGCGCCAGGATCCAGGGCGTGGAAAACCAGCTGCGCCTGCAGGGCGAGAGCCTGCGCGCCAGCGAGGCGCAGCTGCGCAATGCCAACGCCCGCTTGAAACAAGGCCTGGCCGACCGCGCCACCGTGCTCAATGCGGAAATGACCGTGCGCGGCCAGGTGGACCTGGGCATGCAATTGCAGAACCAGCGCCAGAACGCGGAAATCAACCTGAACGTGGCACTGGGCGGCGGCTACCGCGGCGCCAGCGATTTTGCTTCCACAACAACTACCAAATAATCCATCAGAGAACCGACCATGAGCACCGACAACAATATCGCTACTGAAAACCCCGGCAAGCGCAAGACCGTGCTGATCGCCATTACTGCAGCCTTCGTGCTGGCCGGCCTGGGCTGGGCCGTGTATTACAACCTGGTGTGGTCCAAAGAGGAAGTCACCGACAACGCCTATGTGGGCGGCAACCTGGTGACCCTGTCGGCCCAGGTGACGGGCAATGTCGATGAAATCCGCGCCGACGAAACGCAGATGGTAAAAGCCGGCGCGCCGCTGATTACCCTGAACGCCATCGATGCGGACCTGGCCCTGCGCCAGGCCGAAGCGCGGCTGGGCAATATCGTGCGCCAGGAGCGTGAGCGCTATTCCAGCGTGGCGCAATACGACGCCGTGATCGAGCAGCGCCGCCTGGCCTTGAGCACGGCCCAGGGCAATCTGTCGCGCCGCGCGCCGCTGGCGCTTGACCACACGATTTCCGGCGAAGACCTGGCCCATGCGAAACAGGCGGTCGACGATGCGAAAGCGGCCCTGATCGTTGCCCAGCGCCAGGCCGAGTCCGCCAAGGCCGGCGTGGCCGGCGTGAGCCTGGCCAGCCATCCGGCCGTATTGTCCGCCAAGGGCGACGTGGTGCAAGCCTGGCTGGCCGTGCGCCGCAATGCCGTGATTGCCCCGGTCTCGGGTTACGTGGCCAAGCGCAGCGTGCAGCTGGGCAGCCATGTCACGCCCGGCACGCCGCTGATGTCGATCGTGCCGCTGGACCAGCTGTGGATTGACGCCAATTTCAAGGAATCGGAATTGCGTAATATCCGCATCGGACAACGCGCCACGATAGAAACCGATCTGTACGGCAGCAAGGTGGTGTATCACGGCAAGGTGCTGGGCATGTCGGCCGGCACCGGCAGCGCATTTTCCCTGTTGCCGGCACAGAATGCCACCGGCAACTGGATCAAGGTGGTGCAACGCGTGCCGGTGCGCATCACCCTGGACCCGAAAGAACTGGCCGCCCATCCGCTGCGCATCGGCCTGTCCACCACCGTGACCGTGGACACCAGTCACGCGGAAGGCGCGACCCTGGACCAGCCGATGGTGGCGTCGGCCTTGTACACCACCAGGGCATTGAGCCAGCCGGTGGCGGATGCGGAGAAGATTGCCGATACGATTATTGCGCAGAATTTGGCGCATTAAGCACCAGCGTGATAAAACCGTAAGTCGGATTAGGCCAAAGGCCGTAATCCACAACATTGTTGGCCGAGGCCGGTGGTGTTGTCGGATTACGCGCTTGCGCGCTAATCCGACCTACCTGGTTTTTCCTGCGGCTACTTGGTCAAGAATATGCTTGGGCACGGCCACATAATGCTTGAACTCCATGGTATAGGTCGCCCTGCCCTGCGTCAGCGAACGCAGGGTGGTGGAGTAGCCGAACATCTCGGCCAGCGGCACCAGCGCGCGCACGATGCGCCCCGACCCGCCGGGGATATCGTCGACGCCCTGCACCATGCCGCGCCGCGCCGTCAGGTCGCCCATCACATTGCCCATGAAGTCTTCCGGGGTTTCCGCCTCGACCTGCATCATCGGTTCCAGCAGCACGGGCGCGGCCTTGCGCATGCCTTCCTTGAAGGCGATCGAGCCGGCCATGCGGAACGCGTTTTCGTTCGAGTCGACGTCATGATAGGAGCCGAAAGTCAGGGTGGCTTTCACGTCGACCACCGGGTAGCCGGCCAGCACGCCTGATTTCAGGGTTTCGATGATGCCCTTGTCGACGGCCGGAATGAATTCGCGCGGCACCACGCCGCCCTTGATGGCGTCGACAAACTGGTAGCCGGTACCCGGTTCCAAAGGTTCGAGTTTCAAAACCACATGGCCGTACTGGCCGCGTCCGCCCGACTGCTTGACGAACTTGCCTTCGATATCCTCGACCATGCGCGTGATGGTTTCGCGGTAGGCCACCTGCGGCTTGCCCACATTGGCTTCGACGCCGAATTCGCGCCGCATGCGGTCGACCAGGATCTCCAGGTGCAGCTCGCCCATGCCCGACATGATGGTCTGGCCCGATTCCTCGTCCGTATGCACGCGGAAGGATGGGTCCTCCTGCGCCAGCCGGTTCAGGGCTATGCCCATCTTTTCCTGATCGGGCTTGGTTTTCGGCTCCACCGCCTGCGAAATCACGGGTTCCGGGAAGATCATCTTTTCCAGCACGATGATATGGTCGAGCGCGCACAAGGTATCGCCGGTGGTCACCGCTTTCAGGCCGACGGCGGCGGCGATGTCGCCCGCATACACTTCCTTGATTTCCTTGCGTTCATTCGCATGCATCTGCAGGATGCGGCCCAGCCGCTCGCGCGCGCTCTTGGTGGGGTTGTACACCATGTCGCCCGAGTTGACCACGCCGGAATAGACGCGGAAAAACGTCAGCTGGCCGACGAAGGGGTCGGTCATGATCTTGAAGGCCAGCGCCGAAAAATGTTCGTCGTCGGCCGGGTGGCGTTCCACCTCGTTGTCGTGCTCGTCATGGCCCATGATGGGCGGCACTTCGATGGGTGACGGCAGATAGTCGATCACCGCGTCCAGCATCGCCTGCACGCCCTTGTTCTTGAAAGCGCTGCCGCACAGCATCGGCACGATTTCATTGCGGATGGTGCGCGCGCGCAAGGCCTGTTTCAGTTCGTCTTCGGAGAACGCGCCGCCGTCCAGGTAGCGCTCGGTGAATTCGGGCGTTGCCTCGGCCGCCTGTTCGACCAGCTTGTCGTGCCATTCCTGCGCCTGGCCTTGCAGCTCGGCCGGAATATCGCCATAAGTAAACTGCACGCCCTGGCTGGCGTCGTCCCAGGTAATCGCGCGCATTTTCACCAGGTCGATCACGCCCGTGAAATGGTCTTCGGCGCCGATCGGCAGCTGGATCGGCACGGCCACGCCTTTCAGGCGGTCACGGATCTGCTGGCGCACGCGCAGAAAGTCCGCGCCGACCCGGTCCATCTTGTTGATGAAGGCGATGCGCGGCACATGGTATTTGTTGGCCTGGCGCCAGACGGTTTCCGATTGCGGCTGCACCCCGCCGACGGCGTCATACACCATCACGGCGCCGTCCAGCACGCGCATCGAGCGCTCCACTTCAATCGTGAAGTCCACATGGCCGGGCGTGTCGATGATATTGATGCGGTGTTCGGGGAAGTTGCCGGCCATGCCTTTCCAGAACGCGGTGGTGGCGGCCGAGGTGATCGTGATGCCCCGCTCCTGTTCCTGCTCCATCCAGTCCATGGTGGCCGCGCCATTGTGCACTTCGCCAATCTTGTGATTGACGCCCGTATAGAACAGGATGCGTTCGGTGGTGGTGGTCTTGCCGGCATCGATATGGGCGCTGATGCCGATATTGCGGTAGCGTTCGATGGGGGTTCTGCGGGTCATCACACTCTCCTTGCCAGGGCCGGGAAAATCAACGATGCGGGTCTTTCAGTGTAGCAGACAAGGCCCATAAGCACGCAAGCGGCCCGGTGTTTACCATGCGCACAACACAGCATGGGGTGCGCACGCCAGCGGGCCGGAATAATCAGGGCTTTCAGCTATACTTTCCGGTGAATAAGATTAACAAAGTTTAATCTAGATCAAAACGCGCTGCATTCACCGACCTGTCCCTTTAGCCCTATGAAAATCGATCCAAGAAAAATAATTATTTGCACGCTGCTGGCCTCGCCAGCCTTTGCCATGGCCGGCGAGCTGGAGCAACAAATGCAGCGCTGCGCCGTGCTCGGTGACGCCAGCGCCCGCCTGGGTTGCTTCGACGTGCTGGCCAAGGCCGTGGAAGAAGCGACCATCGCCACCGGCGGCAATGCGCACGCCACCGGCGCCACCCTGGCCGTGGCGGGCGCCGCCACGCCAAGCACGGCGGCCAATCCGGCCGGCGTGGCCACCCCGGAAGCCGTCAATGCGGCCGTGCCCGCCGTGGCCCAGACTGGCGCCGCGCCACCGGAAGCGCCGATTTCGCGCGTGACGCAGTTGTGGGAGCTGGACGATCCATCGAAACGCGGCATGTTCAATATCCGCCCGCACCGCGACAATTATTTGCTGCTGGCCAATTACAGCAATGCTTCGAACGACCAGCCGTTCAAGGAATTCACGCCGGGCGGCGTCGAGACCCAGCACGTGGAGCTGACATATCAGCTGAGTTTCAAGATGAAGATGCTGGAGGATATCGCCTCCACGCCGGTCGACCTGTGGTTCGGCTATACCCAGCAAAGTTTCTGGCAGGCGTATAACCGCAAGGCATCGAGTCCGTTCCGCGAGACCAACTACCAGCCGGAAATGATGCTGGTGATGCCGATCAACAAGCGCTTTGCCGGCGTGGATTTCCGCTATGCCAACCTGGGCTTTGTGCACCAGTCGAATGGCCAGACCTCGACCCTGTCGCGCAGCTGGAACCGCGTGTATGCGGAACTGGGCATGGAACGCGACAACCTTGCCGTCACGGCGCGCTACTGGAAGCGTCTGGACAACAGCAAGTCGGACAATGACAATATCGACATCATCGACTACATGGGCCACGGCGACGTGCGCGTCAGCTACCGCAACGACGGCCATGAATTCTCGGCCACCTTGCGCCGCAACTTCAGCAAGAACCATGGCTCCGTGCAGGCAGGCTGGGCTTTCCCGGTGAAAGCCAACCTGAAAGGCTATCTGCAGCTGTTTTCCGGTTACGGCCAGAGCCTGATCGATTACAACTATTCGCAGAAGTCGATCGGCGGCGGTTTCCTGGTCGATTTCTGATCAATTTACACAATGCAAAAATGGCGCCGACGGCGCCATTTTTTATGCAAGACAAGATCAGCGGCGGCTGCCGCCACCCAGCACCCGCGCCGGCAACATCAGGATGGCGCGCAGCAATTCGAATACGCCTTCGACGCCGATGCCGATCAGGCGGAAAGGCAGCAGGATCAGCCAGGCCAGCGGATACAGCACGAGGGCCAGCAAGGCCAGCGGCCAGCACACGATCAACAGCAGCAGCCACAGCACGAATCCAAGCATTGTCGTCTCCCGAAATAAATGTGCGGAGCAAGCCGCGCTTGCCCCGCTACCGAGACACCACTATAAAAACATGCTGGCGTTGCGGCAACGGCAATGCGACGGAATGCAGGCTGGCGCGACGGGAGGAAGAAAAACGGGAATGGACGGCGGCCGCTGGTTGCCCGGGCTTATTGCCCGACGCAGATCACTTTCGTGACGTATTCGTGGGCGTTGGGTTTCTTGCTGGTGGCCCATTTGATGGCCTGGTTGGCTTCGGCGATGGTCATCACCGTGGCTTTCTCTTTTGACTTGATAAAGGATACGCCCTCGAAGACGCCTTCCTTGCTGCGCATGACCTTGGCAAACACGGGCGGCCTGGTTTCACCGTCGCTGATTTTGTTTTGCTGTACGAGGTAGCGCTGATCGATCTGTTCCATAGTAATAAAGCTGTCCGGTGGGTAAAACACGGAATATACCCTGAATGGCGCAACGCCGCAGGAGGAAATGCTGCGGCGTTGCCATCGTCACAATGCAGCGTCAGGCGTAGACGACCGTCTGCGGGGCCGGCTGCAGGTTGACGTCGTACAGCACCTGCACGTTCATCGAGGCCTCCAGCGAAGGAATCGAGCCGCCGGCGCGGTACTGGAAGCTCACTTGCAGCACATCGCCCGCCTTCACCGTCATGGCCTGCGGCAATGGCAGGCACATATAGTGATTGAGCCAGTCGATGGTGGTCGAACGCTCGGGCACCACCGCCAGGATATTCTTGGTCACGAAACGCAGGGCGTTCAAGGTACCACTGCGCTCGACGACAAACTTGCCGTCAAAGCCGAACAAGGTGTCGGTCGGCTGCGTAAAGTCGATGATGCTGTAGACCGCCGGCGGCGCCAGTTCCAGCACGCCGGGGTGGATGGCGGTGGTTTCCTGGAACTGCACGATCGGCGCATAAAAGCCTTCGAAATCGTATTCCTGCTGCATCGGCTGCACCGCCATGATCACCGCTTCCGGCACGAACAGCGGCAGCGGGCCGCCGAAGCGGGCCAGGTAGCGGCGCTTGAACGATTCGATCACTTCCACCTGCTTTTCGCGCAGCATGCCGACATGGATCATCTCGCAGATGACCACATCGACCGGCTCGGGCGGCAGGTACTCGAAGGCGTCGGCATGGACGACTTCGACCTTTTCGCCATTGGCGTTGAGGGCGAGCATCTTGCGCGCTTCCTTGACCATGTCGGGATTGAACTCCACGCACCAGACCTTGTCGGCCTTGGCGGCCGCAAAGCACGACAGCACGCCGGTGCCGCCGCCCAGTTCCAGCACCTTCATGCCCGGCTTGACCGCATAATCGATGGCCGACTTGAAGCCATGCATGCGGTTCTGGTCCATCAGCATATTGTGATGGTAATGCACGGGGATGAATTGCCCCAAGTAACAACTCTCGATCTCGCGTTCATTCAGCATGGGTGTCCTCATGGGGGCTGGTTCCGTGTTCGGTTCGATTTTGTCGTTCCAGAAAGCAGTGACATCGCATGGGCTGCGTGCGGGCCGGCGGCAAAACAGCCGGCGCCTGGCGTAAAAGGGACTGCCCATTGCGTGACTCCTGATTAATGCGACACAGGCATTATCGTCAATCAGGACCCAACACCATCGGCGGAGATGAGGGGGAATTCCGTGCCAGTTCGGAAATGGTTGCCGGCCGCGTCAGTTGCGGCGGCTGCGTTCCTGTTGGAACTTGTCGATAATCGCGGCCACGCCGGGCTTGTCTGCCGCCAGCGCAAACTGGGCCGCGGTCCAGCCGTGGCTGCTTTTCAAGGTGGCATCGGCGCCCGAGGCCAGCAGCAGTTTGACGGCCTCTTCCTGCCCTTCGCGGGCGGCAAACATCAGCGGCGTGATATTGGTCGGCGCAAACGCATCGACTTTGGCGCCACGTTGCAGGAACACCTGCATGATGGGCAGGTCACCGGCCGAGGCCGCATAGTGCAGCGCCGTCCAGCCGCTCTGGTTGACCTTGGCGCCCTTGGCCAGCAAGGCATCCACGGCCTCGCGCTTGTGCTTGTAGGCGGCCATCATCAGCGCCGTATTGCCATTCGCCGAGCGCGCTTCCAGGTCGATGCCAGGGGTTTCCAGCAGCACCTTGAACACCTTGTCGGCGTCGTCGCGCAGCGCAATCACCAGCGCGATATCGCCGCGCTGTTCATCGGGCAGGTTGGGATTCATGCCCTCATACAACATCTTGCGCACGCCACCCGCATTGTCGATCGACACGGCGCGGAAGAAACTGACCGGATCGGGCGCGGCCAGCACTGCCGTGGAAACGCACAGCAAGGCGGAAGCCACCATATGACGCATGAGAGTTTGCATGAGGACTTTACGCTACCTGGTTGAAAAGCTTGAAGAAGTTGCTAGTCGTCTGCTCGGCAACCTGGGCCAGCGGGATGCCTTTCAGCGACGACAGATATTCCGCCACATGGGCAACATAGCCCGGTTCATTCATGCGGCCGCGAAACGGCACCGGCGCCAGGTAGGGCGAATCGGTCTCGATCAGAATCCGATCCAGCGGCACTTCCAGGGCGACGGCCTGCAGGTCTTTTGCGCTCTTGAAGGTGACAATGCCGGAAAACGAAATATAGAACCCCATGTCGATCGCCGCTTTCGCCACCTCCAGCGACTCCGTAAAGCAATGCATGACACCGGCCACACCGCCGTCCGCCACGCCGGCACCTTCTTCGCGCATGATGCGGATGGTGTCCTCGCTGGCCGCTCTTGTGTGAATAATCAAGGGCTTGCGGGTGATTCTTGAAGCTTTGATGTGAGTACGAAAGCGCTCGCGCTGCCATTCCAGGTCACCGGTCAAACGGAAATAATCGAGCCCGGTCTCGCCGATCGCAATGATCTTAGGATGATCGGCCAGCCGCACCAGGTCTTCGACGGACGGCTCCGGCGTTTCCTCATAATCGGGATGGACGCCGACCGAAGCGAAAATATGCGGATATTGTTCCGCCAAGGCAAGCACCTGCGGAAAATCGGGCAAGTCGACCGACACGCACAAAGCGTGCGTCACCTTGTTCTCGGCCATTTTGGCCAGAATTTCAGGCATGCGAGCAGCCAGCTCGGGGAAATTGATATGGCAGTGGGAATCGATATACATAAGGAGAATTGTACCGGACGCAGACGAACGACGTTGAAGATGACCCTGCGGAAGACGCCAACCGTGGCGCATGAAGCAGCAAAAGTCACAAGCGAAGGCTCTCGGGCCAAGCGGGCCTGAAAAATGTCGAGGGCAAGGCGCGGCGACGAAGACAGTACGCATGGTCGGCGAGGAAGCCGCAACGCCGCCATCGGCATTTTCTCGGGCTCGCGTCTCCGGCCCGCCGTTTTTAAAATCTAAGCAACACGTTTGCCCAGAATAATCAGATCGCGTTCGACACCATCAAGATTCGCCACCTTGGGCAAATTCGCCCAAACCTCAAAGCCAAACTTGCGGAACAAACCCAGCGACGGCGCATTATGCCCAAAAATAAACCCCAGCACCGTATGCACGCCAACAGAGGGCGCATGCGCGATGGCTTGCGTCAGTCCGTAAGCGCCGATCCCCTTGCCGCGCGCCTCCGGCGCAATATAGACGGACAACTCCGCCGTCCCCGAATACGCGGGCCGGCCGTAAAAATTCGAGTACGACAACCAGCCCAGGACAGCAGGCGAAGCGGAATCATCAGTAGAAGACTCAATAATCCACAGCGGCCGGCGCTCCGGCGTATGGTCGTGAAACCACGCCAGGCGCGACTCCACCGTGACCGGCTCCGTATCGGCCGTCACTTCGCGTGAAGCAATCGTGGTGTTATAGATGGCGACGATGGCAGGCAGGTCGTCGATGGTGGCAATGCGATGGCGATAGTTCATGTGTTATATAAGATAGTGAATGCAACTCTTTGATTTTATTGACAGCTTGCCGCATAGTCGAGCAGCATGTCTTCCAGAAACAGCTTGGGCGACAGCGGATGGTCGGCAATCGCGCGCCGCTCGTTGGCGGCCTTGATGGCGGCCATCAGGCGGCTGACATTGATGCGCGCAGCCAAGGCCTCCAGCTCGCGCCGGTGGCGCGGATAGTAGCGGATGGTGCCGGCCAGCTTCATTGAAAACACGTCATACAGCCAGCGCTGCAAGGACGCCACCAGCGGCGCCAGGGGCGACTTCTGCAGCTTGTCGGCCGCTTTCAACGCCGCTTCCACGCCCGGATGGGCCAGCACCTGCAGCAGTTGTTCGGTTTCCTCGCGGCCACCCGATTCGGACTGGGCCAGCGCCGCCAATGGCGCGCCGCCCTGCTCGCGCAGCCAGCTGTCGGCGTCATTCAGACCCTGGGTTTTCAGCCAGGCCAGCGCCTGTTCATGGCTGGGCATGGGCAGGGCGAACTTGCGGCAACGCGACAGAATGGTCGGCAGCAGACGGTCCAGGCTGTTCGACGCCAGCAGGAACAAGGTGCCCGGCGGCGGCTCCTCCAGGGTTTTCAGCAAGGCGTTCGAGGCCGGCGTATTGAGCGCCTCGGCCGGATACAGCACCACCACGCGCAAGCCCTGGCGGTGGGTCGAGATGTTCATGAAGTCGGCCAGGTTGCGGATCTGCTCGATCTTGATGTCTTTCGACGGCGTCCTGGTCTTGGCGCTTTTCTTGGCGGTTTCCTCGCCTTCGCCGTCCTCAGGCACGTCGTCTTCCAGCGCTTCCGGGCGCACGCGGCGGTAGTCGGGATGGTTGCCCTGCACAAACCAGCCGCAGGAAGCGCAAGCGCCGCAGGCATGGCCGTCGGCGCGCACGTCTTCGCACAGCAGGGCCTGGGCGAAATGTTCGATAAAGTCGGCCTTGCCGATGCCTTGCGCGCCATGGAACAGGATGGCGTGCGGCATGCGCGGGCGCAAGGCTTGCAATTGCCGCCAGGCGTCCTGCTGCCAAGGATAGAGTGAATTGGTCATCTCAATCAACCACTTACGGAATTAGTCTCAAGCAAAACATCAAGCAGCTTTGCCAGTTCGACTTGAATATCGGCGATGCTTTGCGTGGAATCGATGATGCGGAAACGCTGCGGAAACTCGGCCGCGCGGCGCAGGTATTCATTGCGCGTGGCGGCGAAAAAGTCGGCTTGCTCCTGCTCGAACTTGTCGAGCGACCGCGTGGCGTCCAGGCGGGCGCGGGCCACGGCCAGCGGCACGTCGAACAGGAACGTCAGGTCCGGCTGCAACTGCGGGTGGACCCAGGCTTCCAGCGCCTCCATCTTGCGCAAGTCCATGCCGCGCCCGCCGCCCTGATAGGCAAAGCTGGCGTCGGTAAAACGGTCGGAAATGACCCACTCGCCACGCGCCAGGGCGGGCGCGATCACTTGCGCGATATGTTCACGGCGGCTGGCAAACATCAGCAGGGCTTCCGTTTCCAGGTGCATTTTTTCATGCAGCAGCAGTTCGCGCAGCTTTTCGCCCAGGCTGGTGCCGCCCGGTTCGCGCGACGAGACCAGTGTCACGCCGCGCTGGCGCAGGTAATCGGCGACAAAGCCGATATGGGTCGACTTGCCCGCGCCATCGATACCTTCGAAGGTGATAAAACGGGCGGTAGATGTTTGAGTCATGAAGCAACTTATCTTGAAATGTTAACGCTGGTATTTGTTCACGGCGCGGTTATGGTCGGGCAAGTTATTCGAAAACTCGCTGGTGCCATTACCGCGCGCGACGAAATACAGGGCTTGGGTACGGGCCGGCGCCAGCGCGGCCGTCAGCGACTGGGCGCCGGGCAAGGCGATCGGCGTGGGCGGCAAGCCGCCGCGCGTATAGGTATTGTACGGGGTGTCCGCTTCCAGGTCGCGCTTGCGGATCTTGCCCTGGTAGGCATCGCCCATGCCGTAGATGACGGTCGGGTCGGTCTGCAGCAGCATGCCGGTCTTCAGGCGGTTGACAAACACGCCGGCGATCATGGCGCGCTCGGACTTTTGCCCGGTTTCCTTTTCCACGATGGAGGCCATGATCAAGGCCTCATATGGGTTCTTGTACGGCAAGGCCGGATCGCGCTTGTCCCATGCTTCCGACAGGCGGGCGATCATCGCCACATGCGCCTGCTTGAAGATCTGCATCTCGCTGGCGCCCTTGGCGAACAAATACGTGTCCGGGAAGAACAGGCCTTCGGGCTGCGGATACTCGGGGCTGATCTTGGCCATCAGCTCGCGGTCGCTCAATTGCTCGGTATCGTGCTTGAGGCCCGGGTGGCTGGCCATGATCTGGCGCATCTGCCTGAAGGTCCAGCCTTCGATGATGGTCAGCGACTCCTGCGCAAATTCGCCACGCGCCAGTTGCGTGATCAGGCGCTGCGGCGAGGTGCCGGGCTTGAGTTCATACGAGCCCGCCTTGATCTTCGAGGTCTTGCCCTCGATGCGGGCCAGCAGGTTGAATAGCAAGGGCTCGATCGGGATGCCGGCGTCGGCAATCTGCTGGCCGGCCGCGTGGGCGCCGCTGCCAGGCATGATGGCGAACGGGATCACCTCGCCTTCGGTGGTGATGGGCTGCTGGGCCCAGTACACAAAGGTGGCGCCGGCGCCGATGGCGGCGATGACGGTACAGACTACCAGTTTTTTAAAGAAAGCCATTGTTCCAATTCTTGTGATGCGCATCAGACTAGGGTAAAGGCCGGACGCGCTGACCATGATCATTCATTTGTGAATAAAACCCGCTGAAAGCGCCGCTAACTGGACGATTCTGTCCGCTGCCGACGCGTTTGACGCGACATCACTATAATGAACCCGTAATCATAATGCTTAATTGCTGATCTAATGGAAATTATGAATAACTGGAATCAATTTTTACTGGCGCAAGGCGCCCGCAGTGCCGATACCGGTACCGCCGACATTGCCGATTTTGGCACCGCCTTGAGCGTGGCCCAATTGCAGGACGGCTTCGTGGCGCCGGTCACCGACCAGGGCCTGATCGGCGTAAACGGCGACGATGCCGCCAGCTTCCTGCACAGCCAGCTGACCAATGATGTGGAACACTTGAACCAGGAGCAAGTGCGCCTGGCCGGCTATTGCACGCCGAAAGGCCGGCTGCTGGCGAGCTTTTTGATGTGGAGAAACGCCACCACCGTCTACCTGCAGCTGTCGCGCGGCATCCAGGCGCCTGTCCAGAAGCGCTTGCAGATGTTCGTGCTGCGGGCCAAGGCCAAGCTGCATGACGCCAGCGGCGACGAGGCCAACCAGGTGATCCTGGGCCTGGGCGGCAAGCATGCCTCCGCCGTGCTGCCGCAATGGTTCGACAGCCTGCCGGCCACGCCGTTCAGCAAGGTCGAAGGCAATGCGGGCACCTTGCTGCGCGTGGCCGATGCGTTTGGCCTGCCGCGCTACCAGTGGCTCACTTCCGCCGCCAACGCCGAAGCCATCTGGCCGCAACTGACCGAAAAACTGGCCAAGGGCGGCAACGATGCCTGGCATTTGTCGGAAATCCATGCCGGCGTGCCGCAGATCAGCCAGGCGACACAAGAGCAGTTCGTGCCGCAGATGGTCAATTTTGAATTGCTGGGCGGCGTCAATTTCAAGAAGGGCTGCTACCCGGGCCAGGAAATCGTCGCGCGCAGCCAGTACCTGGGCAAGCTCAAGCGCCGCACCACGCTGGTCAGCATCGCTGATGCCAAGGCAGTTGCCGGGAACGAACTGTTTGCCGTCAGCGACCCGCAGCAGCCTTGCGGCATGATCGTCAACGCGGCCGCCAATGGCGACGGCGGCGTCGATGCGCTGGTGGAAATGAAGCTGGCGGCCATCGAAGAAGGCGGCAGTACGCCAGGCGCCGTCAGGCTCGGTTCCGCCGAGGGCGCCGCCGTGCGCTTCCTGGCCATGCCGTATGTGCTCGACGCACTCGACCTGTGAGGACGCCATGAAAGACTTGTATATCTATTACCAGGTAAAAGAAGAGCATGCGCAGGCGCTGGAAGCGCGCGTGCGTTCCTTGCAGGCAAAACTGGCGGCCGGCTCGGGCGTCTCGCCCCAGCTGAAACGCCGCCCGGAAAGCCGCGACGGCCTGCAGACGTGGATGGAAATCTACCCGGTGGTCGGCGAAGGCTTTGCCGAACAGCTGGCGGCCGCCGCCGACGAGGCCGGCTTGCTGAGCCTGACGGCAGGCGGGCGCCACGTGGAAACCTTCATGGACTTGCCCCCATGTGCCTGATCGTTTTTGCCTGGAAAGTCAATCCGCACGTACCGCTGATTGCCGCCGCCAACCGCGACGAATTCTATGAACGCGCCAGCGCCCCGGCCGGCAGCTGGCCGGAACACCCGCAAGTGTATGCGGGCCGCGACCTGCAGGCCGGCGGCAGCTGGATGGGCATCACGCAAATGGCGGCAGGCGCCTCGCGCTTTGCGGCCATCACGAATATCCGCAGTCCGCAGGACCACCGCGCCGATGCCCCCTCGCGCGGCGCGCTGGTGGCCGACTACCTGGCCGGCTCCATGTCGGCGCACGATTATGTCTCGCAGATCCGTCCCGGCTGCGCCGCCTACAACGGTTTCAACCTGGTGCTGGGCGACGCCGAGACCCTGATCTGGTTTTCCAACCGCGGCGACGGCGACCCGCGCAACGGCCAGCCACTGGAACCGGGCATCTACGGCCTGTCGAACGCTCTGCTCGACGCGCCCTGGCCCAAGGTGCTGAAAACCAAGGCCCAGTTCGCCAGCCTGATGTGCCTGGGCGCGCCGGACGACGCGTATTTCGAGATGCTGGCCGACACCACCCGCGCACCGGACTTCCGCCTGCCGGACACGGGCGTGCCGCTGGACCTGGAACGGGTCCTGTCGGCCGTCTGCATCGAGACGCCGGGCTACGGCACCCGCACCTCGACGGTGGTCAAGCTGTTCCCGGACGCGCCGGGCGAGCTGCACGAGCTGCTGATCCAGTAAGGAGCCGGCAAGGATCAGGTAAAGGTCCGATAACTACAGTGGCGTCACCTGGTAGCGCGCGCCCAGTTCGCGCAGGAAAGGCGTGCCGCGCAGCTGCTGGTACTGGCCGCGCAGCGCTTCCACCGTGGCGGCCGGCGTGGCCAGGCTGGCCGCCAGGTAGTAGTCGGAATCGTCCGACAGCAAGATGGTGCGCTTGAGTGCGCTTTCCGGCACGCCGGCCTTGGCGCACAGGCCACGGATGGAAAAGGGATTGCCGGCAATCAGGTCGACCCGTCCCACCAGCAATTTCCTCATGCTCGACAGTTCGCTATTGGCCAGGTCCAGCCGCCCCGCACGCGCCAGGCCCAGCGCCGTGAGCTGGGTTTGCGCCACATCGTCGCGGTTCACTGCGGTCCTGTAGCGCGCCAGGTCGGCCAGCGTGCGCACATTGATGTCGTTGCGCTTGCTCAACTGGTACAGATACACCTGCCGCCGGGCCAGCGGCGCGATCCACTGGAACTGCTTTTCGCGCTCGGCGGTCCTGGCCATGCTGAAAATCAGCACATTCGGCAGTTGCTGGGCCATGCGGTAGGCGCGCGCCCACGGGTAGGACGCCATCGCGTAATCATGGCCGCCACGCCCCAGCAGCTCGCGCACCAGCTCCACGCTGTAGCCGGTCAGCTTGCCCTGCTCGAAAAAATTGAAGGGTTCAAACTCTTCCGTCACCACGCTCAGCTTCGCCCGGGCCAGCACCGGCCGCTCCCCGGCCCAGGCCGGCAGCCACAGTGTCGCCAGGCATAGCGCGATGCTTCCCATACCCCGTCTTCTTGCCCGCATCGCCCTGTCGTTCCCTATCAATAAAGTCATTCGATGACCGCGCCTCGCACAGGACAGGACCACGGCAGGACCCATGACAATACACGATCATGCAAACAAGTTAACAAGAAACTTCGTGAAAAATAAAAAGAAAGCGCTTGCGCAAGCGCTTTCTTTTATTTAGCATGTCATATAACAGCAAAGCAGCAAATAAAAACAGCGGTACCAAAAAACACAGGAGACACCATGGCCACCATGGAAGATGTAGCGCGGGCGGCGGACGTATCGCTGTCGACCGTCTCGCACGTAGTCAACGGCACCCGCAAGGTCAGCCCGAAAACCGTCGCCGCCGTCAACACGGCGATGCAGCAGATCGGCTATGTGCCGAACATGCTGGCGCGCGCCCTGGCTGGCTCGTCTTCCGGCACCATTGGCGTGGCCATCTCCGCGTTTACCAATCATTACTTCAGCGAAACCGTGCGCGCCATCGAGGCGGCCTGCACGCGCCATGGCCTGATGATGCTGTTTTCCGATACCCATGACGACCCCGAGCAGGAACTCAAGGTGGTGCAGAACCTGCACCAGCGCCGGGTCGACGGCATCGTGCTGGCGCCGTCGGGCGATCCGCACAACCGCGCGCTGGACTATCTGAACAGCAACAAGATCGCCTCGGTGCTGGTCGACCGCATGTCGCCGCTGGCCTTCGACCAGGTCGGCGTGGAAAATATCGAAGCCACCTGCGAACTGGTCAGCCATCTGATCACCGTGCACGGCCACCGCCGCATCGGCTTTATCGCCGGCGCGCCCGGCCTGTCGACCACCGACGAACGCATCGACGGTTATCGCCTGGCGCTGGCGCGCGCCGGCCTGCCGTTCGACCCGGCCCTGCTGCAATGGGGCCATTCCAATCTCGAGCGCAGCGGCGCGGCCACGCGCGAACTGCTGGCGCTGCCGCAGCGCCCGACGGCGATTGTCGCCGGCAATAACCTGATGACCATCGGCACCATGCATGCGCTGCGCGACGCCCATGTGGCCGTGCCGCAAGACGTGGCGCTGGCCGGCTTCGATGATTTCGACTGGGCCGATTACTTCAGCCCGCGCCTGACCGTGATGGCCCAGCCGCTGGAAGAGCTGGGCGCGATGGCGGTCGACCTGCTGATCGAGCGGCTGGCCCATCCACAACGTGCGCAATATGTGCAGCGCTTGTCGCCGGTGCTGCGCGTGCGCAACTCATGCGGCTGTTCCTGATTCCTTGACCTGAAGACCATGACCAACAAAATTTCCCTCGGTATCGATCTCGGTACTTCCGAACTGAAAACCGTGCTGATGGACAGCCACGGCGCCATCCGCGGCCAGGCCTCGGTGCGGCTCGACGTGTCGCGCCCGCACCCGGGCTGGTCCGAACAGGCGCCGCAGGACTGGTGGGATGCCTGCGTGGCGGCGCTGGCGCAATTGCGCGCCGCCTGTCCTGACGAGTTTGCCGCAATTGCCTGCATCGGCCTGTCGGGCCAGATGCATGGCGCGGTGCTGCTCGACTGCGACAACGCCTGCATCCGGCCCGCCATCCTGTGGAACGACGCGCGCGCCCATGCCGAGGCGGCGCAACTGGCGCATGACTACCCGGCCTTTGCTGAAGTCACCGGCAGCCTGGCGATGGCCGGCCTGACGGCGCCAAAACTGCTGTGGCTGCAAAAACACGAGCCGCAGGCGTTTGCCGTGATCGACTGCGTGTTGTCGCCGAAAGACTATCTGCGCCTGCGTTTGACGGGACAGAAAATCACCGACATGTCCGATGCGGCCGGCACCTTGTGGCTGGACGAAGCGCGCCGCGCCTGGTTCGCGCCCATCGTCGAAGCGTGCGGCCTGCGCCTGGAGCAATTGCCTCCGCTGGTCGAAGGCGATGCCGCCACCGGCACCGTGCTGGCGACTATCGCCAAACGGCTGGGCTTGCCAGAGAACGTGGTGGTGGCCGGCGGCGGTGGCGATAACCCGGTCTCGGCCGTGGGCATCGGCGCCGTCCATGCCGGCGACAGCTTTATTTCGCTGGGCACCAGCGCCGCCATCGTCTCGGTCACCGAGCAGCCGCTGGGTAATCCGAACGGCGGCGTGCACAGCTTTTGCCACGCCCTGCCCGGCCGCTGGTACGCCATGGGCGCCATCTTGTCGGGCGCCAGCTGCCTGCGCTGGGCCACGGGCGTGCTGAACCAGGCCGGCGAAGCGGCGCTGCTGGCGCTGGTCGAGGCCGATATTCCGTTAAGCCAGACCGTCACGCCCGGCGCGCCGCTGTTCCTGCCGTATTTGTCGGGCGAGCGCACGCCGCACAACGATCCGCAAGTGCGCGGCGCGTTTTTGCAATTAGGCCATGATAGCAATCCGGCGCAGCTTGGCTATGCTGTACTGGAAGGGGTGGCGTTTGCCTTGCGCGACGCGATGGCGGCAGTCATCTCGACCGGCGCCACCGTGCCGCACTGCCTGCTGGTCGGCGGCGGCGCGCGCAGCCAGTACTGGGCGCAATTGCTGGCCAACGTGCTGGGCCGCGAAATGCGCACCCTGCACAACAGCGAATTGTCGGCCAGCATGGGTGCGGCCAAGCTGGGCTTTGCCGCCATCGGCCACACCGGCCTGCTGGCGACGGGACTGCCGATCAAGAACAGCTTCGCACCGGATGCCGCGCAACATGCCGCGCTCACCATCCGCTATAACAAATACCGCAGCCTTTTTCCTGCCGTTCAGGCCCTGCATCAACTGTCGTCTACCTAAGGACAAGTCACGATGAATCAACTGCAACAACTGAAGCAAGCGAGCACCGTCGTCGCCGACACCGGCGATTTCTTGCAATTGGCCCGTTTTGCGCCGCAAGACGCGACCACCAATCCTTCCCTGATCCTGAAAGCGGTGCTGCAGCCCGATTACGCGCCCTTGCTGGCCAGCACGGTCGCCGACCACAAGGGCGCCTCGCTCGACGATATCGTCGACCAGGTGCTGGTGCGTTTTGGCCTGGAAATCCTGAAAGTGGTGCCGGGCCGCGTCTCGACCGAAGTCGACGCCCGCCTGAGCTTTGACCGCGCCGCCACCGTGGCCCGCGCCCGCCGCCTGATCGCCCTGTACGAAGCGACCGGCATCACCCGCGAACGCGTGCTGATCAAGATCGCCGCCACCTGGGAAGGCATCCAGGCCGCGCGCGAACTGGAAGCGGACGGCATCTTCTGCAACCTGACCCTGCTGTTCGCCTTCTGCCAGGCGGTCGCCTGCGCCGACGCCAAAGTGCGTTTGATTTCGCCTTTTGTGGGCCGTATCTACGACTGGCACAAGAAGTCGCTCGGTGCATCGTGGGACGAAGCGGCCCGTTCGCTGTCCAACGATCCAGGCGTGCAGTCGGTCACCCGCATCTACCAGTATTACAAGCAGCATGGCATTGCGACCCAGGTGATGGGCGCCAGCTTCCGCAACACGGGGCAAATTACCGCCCTGTCCGGCTGCGACCTGCTGACCATCAGCCCCGACCTGCTGGCGAAACTGGAAGCCTCCGACGAACCGTTCGAGCGCGCGCTGGGTGCGGACCATGGCGCGCCGCAAGCGGCCATTACGTACGACGAAGCGGCTTTCCGCTACGCCCTGAACGATGATGCGATGGCGACCGAAAAGCTGGCCGAAGGCATCCGTGGCTTCGCCGTCGATGCGGCCAAGCTCGACAAGATGATCGAGAGCCTGCGCCAGGCCGCCTGAAGATGATTTTTACCCCCTTGTTTTTCACCCGTAGCACAACTTGTTTTTCACAATAAGAACCTCTGGAGATACTCATGAAAAAAGTTATTACCGCCTCCCTGCTGTTGTCCGCCGCCTGCGGCGCTTTTGCCGCCGACAAGCCATTGAAATCGATCGGCGTCAGCGTGGGTGACCTGGCCAACCCGTTCTTCGTGGCGATCGGCCGCGGCGCCGAAGAAAGCGCAAAGAAAATCGGCGGACCTGGCGTGAAAGTGACCACCGTGTCGAGCAAATATGACTTGAACACCCAGGTCGACCAGATCGAGAACTTCATCGCGAATAAAACCGACATCATCATCCTGAACGCCGTCGACTCCAAGGGCATCGCCCCGGCCATCAAGAAAGCGCGCAACGCGGGCGTGACCGTGATCGCCGTCGACGTCGGCGCCGTCGGCGCCTCGGCCACCGTGATGTCCGACAACACCATGGCCGGCGACGTCTCGTGCGCCTACCTGGCCAAGCAGATCGGCGGCAAGGGCAATGTGGTGATCCTGAACGGCCCACCGGTGACCTCCGTGATCGACCGCGTCAACGGCTGCAAGAAAACCCTGGCCGGCTTCAAGGACATCAAGATCCTGTCCGACAACCAGAACGCCGGCGGCAGCCGTGACGGCGGCATGACGGTGATGTCGAACCTGCTGACGGCCCATCCGAAGATTGACGGCGTGTTCGCCATCAACGATCCGACCGGCATCGGCGCCGAACTGGCGATCAAGCAAGCCAAGCGCACCGACGTGAAACTGATCACCGCCGTCGACGGCGCGCCGGACGGCCAGAACGCCCTGAAAAACAAGGCAGGCCTGTTCGCCGCCACCTCGGCGCAAAACCCGTACCGCATGGCCACCGAGGCAGTGCAGATGGGCTACGACATCATGAACGGCCGTACGCCGAAGCAAACCATGGTGTTGCTGCCGACCCCGGCCATCACCAAGGAAAACGTCGCCACCTACACCGGCTGGGTAAAAAACTGATCTGGCTGACCTGAACCACGTGCCGTCCACCCCGGCCCCGCCGGTGGCGGGCGGCAGTTTCAAAGCAAGGAAGGACAGTCATGAGCGACGAAATCATTTTTGAAATGCGCGGCATCGAGAAGCGCTTTGGCGCCACGCGCGCGCTGCGCGGCGTGCACCTGACGGTGCGCAAAGGCGAAATCCATGCCGTGATGGGCGAAAACGGTGCCGGAAAAAGTACCCTGATGAAGATTTTGTCCGGCGTCTACACGCCGGACGCCGGGGAAATCATCCTGGACGGCAAGCCGATCAAGATCCGCAATCCGGGCGAAGCCCGCGCGCTGGGCATCAACCTGATCTACCAGGAACTGAGCGTGGCCAAGAACATGACGGTGGCGCAGAACGTCTTCATGGGCAGCGAGCCCAAGGGACCGTTCTGGACCGTCAAGGGCGGCGAGATGCGCGCCCGCACCAATGCCATCCTGGCCGACCTGGGCTCGCGCTTCAATGCCGACACCATGGTCGCCACCCTGTCGATCGCCGAGCAGCAGCAGGTGGAAATCGCCCGCGCCCTCGTGCACGAAAGCCGCATCCTGATCATGGACGAGCCGACGGCGGCGCTGTCCGACCGTGAAACCGAACAATTGTTCCGCATTATCGAAGAGCAGCGCGACAAAGGCCTGGCGATTCTCTACATCAGCCACCGCATGGCCGAGGTGGAGCGCCTGGCGCGCCGCATCACGGTGCTGCGCGACGGCGCCTATGTGGGCGAGCTGGGCAAGGACGAACTGGACCAGAAGAAAGTCGTGCAGATGATGGTGGGCCGCCCCGCCGACGACTTTTATTCGCACCAAAGGCGCACCACGCGCGGCGCCGAGCGCCTGCGGGTGGAAAACGTCGGCGCCGGCAAGGTCAAGCCGGCCAGCTTCGTGCTGCACGCCGGTGAAGTGACGGGCCTGGCCGGCCTGGTGGGCGCCGGCCGCACGGAACTGGCGCGCCTGATCTTTGGCGCCGACAAGAAGCAATCGGGCCAGGTCTGGCTCGACGGCAAGGAAGTCCATATTGCCGAACCGCTGGCGGCGATCCGCCACGGCATCGGCTACCTGCCGGAGGACCGCAAGAGCCTGGGCCTGTTCATGCAGCTGTCGGCCATGGAAAACATGTCGATGAATATATTGTCGCAGCACGCCACCGCCGGCGTGGTCGACCGCCGCGCGCTGACCAGACTGACGCGTGAATCGATCGGCAGCCTGAACGTGAAAGTATCGGGACCGGAAGGCATCGTCGGCGGCCTGTCGGGCGGCAACCAGCAGAAAGTGCTGCTAGCGCGCTGGCTGGCGATCAAGCCGAAAGTGCTGATCCTCGACGAGCCGACGCGCGGCGTCGACGTCGGCGCCAAAAGCGAGATCTACAAGATCATCCACCAGCTGGCGGACGCGGGCACGGCGGTGCTGTGCATTTCCAGCGAACTGGCCGAACTGGTCGGCATCTGCGACCGCGTGATGGTGATGTGCGAAGGCAGGCTGACCGGCGAAGTGACGGGCGACGACATCACGCAGGAAAAGATCCTGGCCTACGCCACCCATCTGGACGCCGCTTAAAACATCAATACAGGGAGAATCATCATGACCACGACCACCACCGGCGGCGCCGCAAGCGCCAGCCAACCTTTCAATGCCTCGAACCTGATGCGCCGCCTGGGCATGCTGCCCGTGCTGGTGGTGCTCTACCTGGCCATGTACGGCCTGACCGTGTATTTCTCGGCCGATGGCGAATCGACCTTCATGACCAGCACCAACACCATGAATATCTTCCGCCAGGTGTCGATCAATATCGTGCTCGCTTCCGGCATGACCTTCGTCATCCTCACCAGCGGCATCGATCTGTCCGTCGGCTCCGTGCTGGCCGTGTCGGCCGTGGCCGGCATGCTGATGTCGCTGTCGGCGCAGTTCGCCGGCTTTTCGATCCCCACCTTTTTGATCGTCGGCCTGCTGCTGGGCGCACTGAACGGCGTGCTGGTGGCGCTGGTGGGATTGAATCCGTTCGTGGTGACCCTGGGCACCATGACGGCGCTGCGCGGCGCGGCCTATCTGCTCGCTGACGGCACCAGCGTGCTGAACACGGAAATCCCGAGCTTCGAATGGATGGGCAACGGCAGCTTTCTGGCGATCCCGTGGCTGATCTGGCTGGCCGCGCTGGTGGTGATCCTGACCTGGTTTATCCTGCGCAAGACCACCCTGGGCCTGCATATCTACGCCGTCGGCGGCAATATCCAGGCTGCACGCCTGACCGGCATCAAGGTCGGCCTGGTCCTGATGTTTGTCTACACGATCAGCGGCCTGTTCGCCGGCCTGGGCGGCGCCATGTCGGCCAGCCGCCTGTACGCCGCGAACGGCAACTGGGGTACCGGCTACGAGCTCGACGCAATCGCGGCAGTAGTGCTCGGTGGCACCAGCCTGATGGGCGGCGTCGGTTCCGTCTGGGGCACCGTGATCGGCGCCCTGATCATCGGCGTGATGAACAACGGCCTGACCATCCTGGGACTGTCGTCGTTCTGGCAGTATGTGGCCAAGGGCGTGGTGATCGTGCTGGCGGTGATACTGGACAAATGGCGCCAGTCGCACGCGCAGAATTGATGGTAAAGGTTGTTGTCGGGTTACGCGCTGCGCGCTAACCCGACCTACGGTTTACACCGCATGTCGGGTAGGTCGGATTAGCGCCTTGCGCGTAATCCGACGTTCTCTCAGAATTCCAGGCGCATTTCAATATGCGCGATCCCCGCCTCCGCAAACTCTTCCCCCTGCTGCACAAAACCATGGCGCGCATAGAACGGCGCGGCCACGGTCTGGGCATTGAGCACCACGGCCGCATCGCCGCGTTCGCGCGCTTTCTCCATTAATTTCTGCAGGATGGCGCCGCCGACGCCGGTGCCACGGCCCGCCTTGCGCACGGCCATGCGGCCGATATGGCCGTCGGGCAGCAAGCGGCCCGTGCCGATGGCGTGACCGTCGTTGTCATAGGCGACGGCATGCAGGCAGACGGCGTCCATCTCGTCGAGCTCGATCTCGGCGGGAACCTTCTGTTCGTCGACAAAGACTTCAAAGCGGATGGCGGAGGCGTCGTGGCCCAGGGTGGCCCAGTCGCCGAGGCGGATAGTGTAGTTGCTGATATCGGTGCTCATGATGGCGTGGAAGTGGAAACAGGCCGCCATTGTCGCACGGCCTCTTCCACCAGAACAATATCAGGAGAGCTTGACCAGCTGCTTGCCGAAGTTACGTCCCTTCAACAAACCGATAAACGCTTCCGGCGCATTCGACAGCCCTTCGGCGATGGACTCGCGGAATTTCAGCTTGCCTTCCGCCACCAGCTTGCCCAGCTCAGCCAGGCCTTCCGGCCACAGTTCCGGCTGTTCCGAGACGATAAAGCCGCGCACCGTCAGGCGGTTGATCAGGATCAGGCGGAAATTGTCGATCGGCGTAGGCTGACCGTCATAGCCGGCAATCCAGCCGCACAGGGCGATGCGGCCAAACGCGTTGGTGCGCGCCAGCGCCGTATCGAACACCTTGCCGCCGACGTTTTCAAAGATGGCGTCAATGCCGTCCGGGGTAGCGGCTGCCAGGTCCGCTTCCAGATTGCCTGCCTTGTAGTCGACGCAAGCATCGAAGCCCAGCTCGTCGACCACATACGCGCATTTTTCCGGGCCGCCGGCGATGCCGACCACGCGGCAGCCTTTCAGCTTGGCCAGCTGGCCCACCACGCTGCCCACCGCGCCGCTGGCGGCCGACACGACCACCGTTTCGCCCGCTTTCGGCGCCATGATATGGTTCAGGCCGTACCAGGCCGTCATGCCGGGCATGCCCACCGAACCGAGGTAGGCCGATTCGGGAATATGCGTGGTGTCGACCTTGCGCAGCATGGTGCCGTCGGACACCGCCACTTCCGTCCAGCCCAAAGTACCGACGACGGTATCACCAACGGCAAACTTCGCATGCTTCGATGCGATCACCTCGCCGATGGTGCCGCCGATCATGGTTTCATCGATGGCCTGCGAAGCGGCGTAGCTCTTGCTCTCGCTCATGCGGCCACGCATGTAGGGGTCCAAGGACAGGTAATGGTTGCGTACCAGCAGTTCGCCGTCCTGGATGGCGGGCATCTCGACGGTTTCCAGGCGGAAGTTGTCAGGCTGGACTTCGGCTTTGGGGCGGGAGGCGAGGACGATGCGTTGATATGTGGTCATGTGTGCTCCTGATGATCGGTGGAATCAGCAGAGGGCTGGGGTCAGACCCGGCGGGTCTGACCCCGGATTTCTGCTGCGTTAAGTTAAACTTCGTAGTCCATGCACTGCCGCGCTTCACGCACGGCGCCAAAAAACGGCTTGATCTTCACGTGTTCCGGATGGTTCTGGTAGGCGTCAAGCGACTCGCGGCTGTCGAATTCGCTGTACAGCACGATGTCGTAGGTCGCTTCCAGGCCGGGCTGGGCCACGGCCGCTTCGAATTTCAAAATGCCGGGCACGAGAGCAGAGCAGCTGTCGAGCAGGGCCTTGAGTTTCAGGGCGTTGGTGGCGCGGTCGGCGCCTTCGGCGTGGTCCTTGAGTTTCCAGAAAACGATGTGCTTGATCATGATGTGCAATGGAGTACGAAAGAGAGCCAATACTGTAACCGCTATCGGCTCACTCTGCAGAACACTAGGCCACTTCGAACAAACCGGCCGCGCCCTGCCCGCCGCCGATGCACATGGTCACCACCACATATTTGACGCCGCGGCGCTTGCCTTCGATCAGCGCGTGGCCCGTCAGGCGCGCGCCCGATACGCCGTAAGGGTGGCCGACGGCGATCGCGCCGCCGTTCACGTTCAGGCGGTCCAGCGGGATGCCCAGGGTGTCGGCGCAGTACAGCACTTGCACGGCGAACGCTTCATTGAGTTCCCACAGGCCGATATCGGCCACCGTCAAGCCGGCTTTTTTCAGCAGCTTCGGAATCGCAAACACGGGGCCGATGCCCATTTCGTCAGGTTCGCAGCCGGCCACGGCAAAGCCGCGGAAGATGCCCAGCGGTTGCAGGCCCTTCGCTTCGGCCACTTTCGCGTTCATGACGATGGCCATCGCCGCGCCGTCGGAAAACTGGCTGGCGTTGCCGGCGCTGATCACCCCGCCCGGCACGGCCGGACGGATTTTCGACACGCCTTCATAGGTGGTGTCGGCCCGGATGCCTTCGTCGGCGGATATCGTCACTTCGCGCGTGGTCAGCATGCCGCTGGCCTTGTCGGCCACGCCCATGGTGGTGGTCATCGGCACGATTTCCGCATCGAACAGGCCGGCGGCCTGGGCGCTGGCGGCCCGCTGCTGGCTTTGCGCGCCGTAATGGTCCTGGCGCTCGCGCGAAATGCTGTAGCGCTGGGCCACCGTTTCGGCCGTTTGCAGCATGGGCCAGTACAGGGCTGGCTTGTTTTCCTGCAGCCACACTTCGCGGTACATATGCTTGTTCATTTCGTTCTGCACGCAGGAAATCGATTCGACCCCGCCGGCCGCATAGATATCGCCTTCGCCGGCGATGATGCGCTGCGCCGCCGTGGCGATCGCCTGCAGGCCCGAGGAACAGAAGCGGTTGATGGTCATGCCGCCCGTCGTGACCGGGCAGCCGGCGCGCAGGGCGATCTGGCGCGCGATATTGCCGCCGGTGGCGCCTTCGGGAAAGGCGCAGCCGGCCAGCACGTCTTCCACTTCGCCCGCCTCGATGCCGGCGCGTTCGATGGCGGCGGCCAGCACATGGCCGCCCAGGGTGGCGCCATGCGTCATGTTGAACGCGCCTTTCCAAGACTTGGCCAGGCCCGTGCGGGCGGTCGATACGATGACGGCTTCATTCATGTGATGTCTCCTGGGTGATAGTAAGTAGGTGGCTGAGAATAGCATAGATAAGTACGGTCGTTCGCTCCTGCAAAGACCTTGCAAAGGCTGTGCAAATGACTGCAATTGTAAGCGCCGCGTAAGGTTCCAGGGACAGACTGGCCCGTAGCTGTTGCAAGAATGGTCAGCAAGACCTCGGCAACGGTTCACTATAAAACATAGGGAGACAACACCATGGCAACACCATCCGGCTCGGCCGACGTCAGGAAATTCGCGGCCAAAGGGGCGCCGATGACCAAGGAGGAACGCAAGGTCATCTTTGCTTCCTCGCTCGGCACCGTCTTTGAATGGTACGACTTTTATCTGTACGGTTCGCTCGCATCGATTATCGCCAAGCAATTCTTTATCGGTGACCCCAGCACCACCTTCATTTTCGCGCTGCTGGCGTTTGCCGCCGGCTTTATCGTGCGTCCGTTCGGCGCGCTCGTGTTCGGCCGCCTGGGCGACATGATCGGCCGCAAATACACCTTTTTGATCACCATCCTGATCATGGGCGGTTCGACCTTTATCGTCGGCCTGCTGCCGGGCCATGCCTCGATCGGCATCGCGGCGCCTATCATCCTGGTCATCCTGCGCATCCTGCAGGGCCTGGCGCTGGGTGGCGAATATGGCGGCGCGGCCACCTATGTGGCCGAGCATGCTCCCGAAGGCAAGCGCGGGGCGTTCACGGCCTGGATACAGACCACCGCCACGCTGGGCTTCTTCCTGTCGCTGATGGTCATCCTGGGCACCCGCCTGGCGACCGGCGAAGCGGAGTTCGAGGCCTGGGGCTGGCGCGTGCCCTTCCTGGTGTCGGTGGTGCTGCTCGGTATTTCCGTCTGGATCCGCCTGGCCATGGATGAATCGCCGGCATTTGCCAAGATGAAGGCCGAAGGCCGTACCTCGAAAGCCCCGCTGACCGAAGCGTTCGGCCAGTGGCGCAACCTGAAAATCGTGATCCTGGCGCTGATCGGCCTGACCGCCGGCCAGGCCGTGGTGTGGTACACGGGCCAGTTCTACGCCCTGTTCTTCATGATCCAGACCCTGAAGGTGGACCTGGCCACGGCGAATATCCTGATCGCCATCGCGCTGCTGCTCGGTACGCCATTCTTCCTGTTCTTCGGCAGCCTGTCGGACCGCATCGGCCGCAAGTACATCATTCTCGGTGGCTGCCTGATCGCCGCCGCCACCTACTTCCCGCTGTTTAACGGCCTGACGCACTTTGCCAATCCGCAGCTGGAAGCGGCCCTGAAGAACTCGCCCGTGGTGGTGGTGGCCGATCCGGCTTCCTGCCACTTCCAGTTCAACCTGACCGGCACCAAGAAATTCCCGTCCTCGTGCGATATCGCCACCGGCTTCCTGTCGAACAGCTCGGTGAACTACACCAAGGAAGACGCACCGGCCGGTGCAATCGCCAAGGTCCGCATCGGCGCCAGGGAATTTACCTCCTTTAACGCCGTCATGACGGCCGACGGCCTGAACTTCGACGCCGACAGCAAGGCCAAGGAAGCGGCTTTCAAGAAAGAAATCGGCGCTGGCGTCAAGGAAGCGGGCTACCCTGCCAAGGCCGACCCGGACCGCATCAACAAGCCGATGGTGGTGCTGCTGCTGTTTATCCTGGTGCTGTACGTGACCATGGTGTACGGGCCGATCGCCGCCATGCTGGTGGAAATGTTCCCGACCCGCATACGCTATACCTCGATGTCGCTGCCCTACCATATCGGCAATGGCTGGTTCGGCGGCCTGCTGCCGACCACCGCGTTTGCGCTGGTGGCGTTCAAGGGCGACATTTATTATGGCCTGTGGTATCCGATCATCGTGGCCCTGGCCACGGTCGTGATCGGCACCCTGTTCGTGCGTGAAACCAAGGACAACAATATCTACGCCGACGATTGATGCAATGTGTGCACCGGCCAGCGCCGGTGCACAAGGAAAAACGCCGCCGGGAGCAATCCCGGCGGCGTTTTTTCATGCACCAACGATCAATTTACTTGTCGCTCGCGCCCTTCTTCAGCTGATCACGATGCTGCACATATTCCTGGTAACTGGTCTGGTTGCGCTTGCGGCAGGCGTTGCGGTCATCAAAATTGTTGAGGCTGTTGCAGTACTCGCCGATCTTGTCCCGATTCGCGTCATACAAAACCTCACAGCCGGTGATGGCCAACAAACAGGGGACGATCAGATATTTCATTGCATCTCTCATGGCATGGTGTAAATAAACTGCGGGAAGGACTGCACGGCCAAAAAATGCTTGACGGCTTTATCTTAACGCGATCAAGGCGCGAAGTACAAGCGCTCGGTTTTACTTTCTGGAAAGATGTGTGCCATCGCTAGTGCTGGCGCATGCTACAGTCCGCCTTTTGAAGCCAGAATTCGCATGACCGTTACCCCACGCACCATTCCACCCGCCCCCCACGGCCCATTCCAGCCAGCCTATCTTGACCTGATCGATGACCTGCGCACGGCACTGCTGGCGCAGGCCGGAGAGCTGCTCGATGGCATCTATTTGTACGGCAGCGTGGCGCGCGGCGATGCGACACCCGGCGTGTCGGACCTGGACGTGACCCTGATCCTGCGCCACCGCCCTGCGCCGCGCGACGCCAGCATGCTCGAAGCGCTGCGCCTGGCGCTGGCGGCGCGCCATCCGGAAGTGAGCAAGATCGATTTCGATATCGGCACCCGCATCGACGCGCTGGCGCCGCGCCACCTGCACAGCTGGGGCTACTGGCTCAAGCACCACTGCCGCTGCATCTGGGGCAACGACCTGTCACGGTGTTTCACACCGTTCCCGCCGTCGCGCACCATCGCGCTGGCCGTCAATGGCGATATCGTCGAGGTACTCGAGCGCCAGGCCGGGGAGATCGAACAGCTGCGCGAGCAAACCATCGACACCGCCAAGCTGGTGCGCCGGCAGCGCGAAGCGGCGCGCAGGCTGCTACGCGCCACCAGCGTGCTGCGCGCGGAAAATGAACCGTCGTGGCCACAAACGCTGGAACAGCATGCGGCGCTGTTTCTCAGCAATTATCCAGCGATGCGGGAGCAGATCGACTTTTTCATGCGCCATGCCGGCTAGGGTGGCCTGCCGGACGAGCAATTCGTCACGCGCCTGCGCGCCTTTGCCGGCTGGCTGCAGCTGCAGCTGCAGCTGCAACAACAGCAAAGCTAGGCCGGTTGGTTCAGCGCCGGGCAGTTTTCCGCGAACTGCGCCAGGTGTTCCAGCAGCACCCGCACCCGGGCCGGCAGGTAGCGGCGCTGGGTCCAGACCGCGTACACATGGCGCGGCTGCGGCATCCAGTCGGGCAGCACGCGCACCAAACGGCCATCGGCCACTTCCTGGCGGCATTGCAACAACGGGCACAACAGCACGCCGATGCCCGCCTCCGCCATCTCGACCGCGAGGCGCATTTCATTGACCCGCAGCCGCGCCTGCGGCTGCAGCACCATTTCGACGCCATCGCCGGGGCGGTGCAAGCGCCAGGTGCGCAGCGGCTCGGCCACGATCAGTTCATGCCGGGCCAAAGACGCCAGGTCCTGCGGCACCCCGGCGCGGGCCAGGTAGGCGGGCGCGGCCACCATCACCAGCGCCGCGCTGCCCAGGCGGCGCTGCATCAGCGAGGAGTCGTCAAGCGCGCCGACGCGGATCGCCAGGTCGGCGCCGCTGGTCACCATGTCCTGCAGCCGGTTCGACAGTTCCAGTTCCAGCCGTATTTCAGGATACTGCCGCATGAAGCTGACCCAGGCCGGCGTCAGCAGGCCGCTGGCAAAATTGACGGGCGCCAGCACGCGGATCGAGCCGGACACGGCCGACAAGCTGGCGTCGAGCTGGCGCGTCGCCTGCCGCAGGGCATGCACCAGCGGCCGGCACTGTTCATAGTATTGCCAGCCTTCCGCCGTCGGCTGCATGCGCCGCGCGCTGCGGTTGAGCAGGCGGTAGCCCAGCTGGCTTTCCAGCTTTTGCAGGCGGCGCGTGACGGTGGCGGCAGGCAGCTCTTCGGCGGCCGCCGCCGCATTCAGGCTGCCGGCCTCGACGATGGCGACAAACAGGGCCAGGTCATCCAACATGGTCGTTGATCAATTCCATTTTTGAAATTTCAGATTAAAAATATGCGTCTAGTATAGATTGTTGCAAGTGACTATGCTGCCTGTCTGTTCACTTTTTTGAAAGACTCACCATGTCCGAAGCCCTGCGTTTGCGTTTTGTATTTGCCGTCATCATGTCGCTGGTCATGACCTTGCTGATGAGCGCCTGGGTGACCTGGCTCAATATCGGCTTGCAGGACGACTTCCTGGCGCGCTGGCGCCATGCTTTCCTGGCCGCCTGGCCGGTGGCCTTCTGCGCGGTGATGCTGTTCGCGCCCCATGTGCAGGGCATCAGCCGCCAGATCGTGCTGCGCTTCAGGCGCTCAAGCTGACACGCCCCCAGACGGCGGCAGGCCGTGTGCCAGCGCACGCTGGTGACAAAAGCACGGGCATTTCCCTCTGTTCAATGTTTTCATCGCCGTATGATGTGCCTATAATGGGTGACGTCATACCGATCCGTGAACCAAGAAGGAGATTCATGCAGCATCTATCCGCCGTCCGCCCCGCGCGCGCCATTCTCCTCGGCAGCGTAGCGCTGTTGATGTCCGGCTGTTCCATGTTGCCCTCGTCCGCCCCCAAGTCGGGCCCGCCCGCCAGCGCCACCCTGCCCGACGCCACCATCGCCTACACCCTGACCGGCCAGGGCGCCCTGCCGGTGGTCTTCCAGTCCGGCCTCGGCGACGGCAAGGATGTGTGGGACGGCGTGCTGCCGGAAGTTGCGAAAAACCACCGCGTGCTGGTGTATGACCGGCCCGGCTATGGCGCCAGCCAGAAGACCACCACCCCGCGCGACCCCTGCACCATCGCCGCCCAGCAGCGCGCGCTATTGGGGCAGGCAGGCTTGAAACCACCGTATATCCTGGTAGGGCAAGGCTTGGGCGGGCTGTATCAATATGTGTATGCCAGGCTGTACCCGCAGGACGTGGCCGGCCTGATCCTGCTCGACCCCACCCATCCGCAACAGTGGCAGCGCATGCAAACCGACGCATCCACCTACGCCATGCTGCTGAAGACCCGGCGCAAGCTGATGTTCAACAGCACCGAAACGGCGGAATTCGACGCTCAGGCGCAATGCCTGCAACACATCGACATGAAGACGCCGCTGCGCGCGCCGGCCATGCTGCTGGTGCGCGACAAGTTCGGCATCGAGGAAATGGGCTCGTACGAGACCCTGGTACGGGCCCAGGAAAAGGACTGGCAGCGCCTGTCCGGCGCCCCCGCCATCGAGCGCATCACGGGCGCCGGCTATTACATCCAGAAGGACAATCCCGTGATCGTCAATGAAGCAGTCAAAATGGTGGTCAAGAAGAAATAAAGAAAGGGGCAGATGAATCTGCCCCTTTTTCATTCGCCGTCAAGCAGCATCAGCTATTGAATCCCTTGCCCTCGCCCGCCAGCTTGACCAGCAGCGGCGCCGGCGTCCAGGCCTCGCCATGGCGCCCCTGGGCATAGCCGGCAATCGCATCGAGCACATTCGGCAAGCCCACCGTATCGGCATGGAACATCGGCCCGCCGCGGAACAGAGGGAAGCCGTAGCCGGTCAAATACACCATGTCGATATCGGAGGCGCGCAGGGCGATGCCCTCTTCCAGGATGCGCGCGCCCTCGTTCACCAGGGCATACACCAGCCGTTCGACGATTTCCTTGTCGCTGATCTTGCGCCGCTCCACGCCGATGTCCTGCGAGTGCCGCACGATCATGGCGTTGACCTGCTCGGACGGATAGGCCTTGCGGTCGCCCGCCTTGTAGTCATACCAGCCGGCGCCCGTCTTCTGGCCGTAGCGGCCCAGCTCGCACAGCAAATCGGCCGTCTTCGAATACGTCACGTCCGGCTTTTGCACGTAGCGGCGCTTGCGGATGGCCCAGCCGATATCGTTGCCGGCCAGGTCGCCCATGCGGAACGGGCCCATGGCGAAGCCGAATTGTTCGGCCGCCTTGTCGACTTGGGCCGGCAAACAGCCTTCTTCCAGCAGGAAGCCGGCCTGACGGCTGTATTGCTCGATCATGCGGTTGCCGATAAAACCGTCGCACACGCCGGAAACGACGCCGGTTTTCTTCAGTTTTTTCGACAGCGCCAGCGCGCTGGCCAGCACGTCCTTGCCGGTGTCCCTGCCGCGCACGATTTCCAGCAGCTTCATCACATTGGCGGGGCTGAAGAAATGCGTGCCGATCACGTCCTGCGGGCGGCCGGTAAAACTGGCGATCTGGTCCAGGTCCAGCGTGGACGTATTCGACGCCAGGATGGCACCCGGCTTCATGACGGCATCGAGCTGCCTGAACACCGCTTCCTTGACGCCCATCTCCTCGAACACGGCTTCGACCACGATATCGGCCTGTGAAATATCCGCATAGTCCAGGGTGCCGGTGACCAGCGCGATGCGCTGCTCGGCCTTGTCCTGCGTCAGCTTGCCCTTTTTCACCGTGTTTTCATAATTCTTGCGGATAGTCGCCAGGCCCTTGTCCAGCGCTTCCTGCGTCGTTTCCAGCAGCTTGACGGGGATGCCGGCATTGGCGAAATTCATGGCGATGCCGCCGCCCATGGTGCCGGCGCCCACAATCGCCGCCGAAGCGATCGCGCGCACGGGGGTGTCGGCCGGCACGTCCGGCACCTTGCTGGCCACGCGCTCGGCAAAGAAGGCGTGGCGCAGGGCCTTCGATTCCGGCGACTGCACCAGCTGCATGAACAGTTCGCGTTCGAATTTCAGGCCATCATCGAATTTCATGGTCACGGCCGCCGCCACCGCTTCCACGCATTTCAACGGCGCCGGGAACGGGCCGGCCATCGCTTGCACGGTATTGCGCGAAAACTGCAGGAACGCTTCGTGATTCGGGTAATCGACCTTGCGTTCGCGCACTTTCGGCAGCGGACGCGCATCGGCGATTCGTTCGGCAAAGGCCACGGCAGCCTGCAACAGGTCGGCGCCCGGTGCGGTCACTTCGTCGAACAGCGCCGTGCCCGCCAGCTTTTCGGACGCCACCGGCGTGCCGGAAACAATCATGTTGAGCGCCATTTCCAGGCCCAGCACGCGCGGCAGCCGCTGCGTGCCGCCCGCGCCCGGCAAGATGCCGAGTTTCACTTCCGGCAAGGCCATCTGCGCGCCAGGCGAGGCGACGCGGTAATTGCAGCCCAGCGCCAGCTCCAGCCCGCCGCCCATGCACACGCTATGGATGGCGGCCACCACCGGCTTGGTCGACTGCTCCACCACATTGATCAGGGTATGCAGGGTCGGCTCGGTGAGGGCCTTCGGTGAATTGAATTCCTTGATATCGGCGCCGCCCGAAAAGGCCTTGCCGGCACCGGTGATGACGATGGCCTTGATGGCATCGTCGGCCAGCGCCTGCCTGATGCCGGCCACGGCGGCGGTGCGGGTAGCCAGTCCCAGTCCATTGACCGGTGGATTGGCGAGGGTGATCACGGCTACGGAACCGTTGACTTGATACTCGGCGCTCATTGTCTCTTCCTTGTTGGTGTGGGTGTCTTGGATATGGCAAGCGTTGAAGCTTCACTATACCGCACAAAAGAACGCTCGTATTATTTTTATCCTTCCGGGCGGCCTCGAGCCTCATGTTACAGGATCACCGTGCCAGGCGCCGTGCCAGGCGGCCGAAATGCTTTTTTCGACTATCAAATTAATATTCGAAACAGTATGACAAATGCAATAGATAAAACCTTCTATTAATAATGGCAATACCCTGTTTTATATGAATAAAAGCGGCAACAACCACACTTTTACCCATATTTAAAGATCTCTCTTGTTTTTCCATATAGCCTGAGGAATAATAAATTTATTGATAAAAATCAACACTCTACAATACACGTCATATATGGCAAACTGGCTGCAATCAAATATAGCGTCGAGTGCGTAGATTCTCACCAATTACCACCGAAGATTTAAATGCACGGCAGATTATCACGCAATGTAACAGACCCACGCATTAATAAAATACCCTTCCTTTTCTCTCTTATATATACCGACTCAACTGAAGGAAATATTATGGACGCAGCCAGCCATGTCAGCCATTCCCAGGATCTGGACTTACAAGCGATCAACACTGCCATCAACCGGGTGCAGGCGGTGATCGAATTCGAGCTCGACGGTACCATCCTGCACGCCAACGACAACTTCCTGAACGTCGTCGGCTATACCCTGGACGAGGTGCAGGGCAAGCATCACGCCATGTTCTGCGATCCCGAGTATGTCAAAACGCCGCAATACCGCGAATTCTGGGCCAAGCTGGCGCGTGGCGAATTCGACCAGGGCGATTACAAGCGCCGCGCCAAGGATGGCCATGAAGTGTGGATCAGCGCTTCCTACAATCCCATCTTCGACGCCGATGGCAAACCCTATAAAGTCATCAAGTTCGCCAACGACGTCACCGCCGTCAAGATGCGCAATGCCGAATACGAAGGCAAGGTCAGCGCCATCGGCAAGGCGCAGGCGGTGGTGGAATTCGATGTGCATGGCAATGTACTCGACGCCAATGCGAATTTCCTCGACGTGATGGGGTATGAGCTGGCCGATATCAAGGGCGAGCATCACCGCATGTTTTGCGAAGCCGAGTATGCCAACAGCCTCGAATATAAAAAATTCTGGCAAAAGCTGAACCGCGGCGAATTCGACAGCGGCCGCTACAAGCGCATCGGCAACAACGGCAAGGTGGTCTGGATACAGGCCACCTACAATCCCATCCTCGACCTCAATGGCAAGCCCTACAAGGTAGTGAAATTTGCCATCGACATTACCGAGCAGGTCAGGCTGGAAGCGAGCATCCACGACAAATCCCAGGATGACAGCCGCAAGGTCAAGGTGCTGCTCGACTCGGTGGCGCGCGCGGCGCAAGGCGACCTGACCTGCACCATCGTGCAGGAAGGCGAGGAACCGATCGACCTGCTGGCCGGCGGCATCGGCAAGATGATCGTCGACTTGCGCGGCGTGATCGCCAACGTGGTGGCGGCCGCCGGCGGCTTTGCCGATTCCTCGCATGCGATCGCCGAGCGCGCCACGGGCGTGGCGGTGGGCACGCAGGCGCTGGGCGCCACCGTCGAACAGATGAACGCCTCGATCGACGGCCTCACCTTCTCGATCAACTCGATTGCCGAGAACGTCTCCAGCGCCGACTACCTGGCCCGCGCCACGCAGCAGGAAGCCGAAGCGGGCGCGCGCGCCGTCGCCAAATCGATCGAGGCGATGGACCTGATCAACCGCTCCTCGGAAGACATCGGCGAAATCGTCAAGGTGATCAGCGAGATCGCCAACCAGACCAATATGCTGGCCTTCAATGCGGCCATCGAGGCGGCGCGCGCGGGCGAGCACGGCCTGGGCTTTTCGGTGGTGGCCGACGAGGTGCGCAAGTTGGCCGAGCGTTCCTCGCAGGCGACGAAGGAAATCTCCAAGCTGATCAACGAGTCGGTCAAGCGGGTCACCACCGGCAGCGAGATTTCGCGCCAGGCCAGCGACGCCTTCGACAAGATCGTCTCGGGCGTGGGCAAGACGACGCTGGCCATCTCCGATATCTCCAAGGCCGCCAACGAGCAGCTGCTGACGGCGCGCGAGGTGTCGACCGCGATCCAGTATATCGCCGAGGAAACGGAAAAATCGGCCGCCAATGTCGACAGCATCGCCCGCTCCACCGACGCCCTGAACGACCGCGCCGGCAACCTGAACCAGACCGTGTCCGGTTTCGTGGTCTAGGTGATGCACACGATGAGCCACGCCGCCACCCTGACGCCCGAAGTTCTCACCAGCCTGATCGCCATGGTGCGCGAGCATACGGGTATCGCCATGACGCCGCGCAAGAGCATTTTGCTCGAGCGGCGCCTGCAGCCGCGCCTGCAGGCGCTGTCGCTGCACAGCTACCAGGCCTACCTGGACAAGGTGGCCAGCGACCGCGAGGAAGTGGCCCATTTCATCGACCTGGTGACCACCAACGATACCCTGTTTTTCCGCACGCCGCAAATCTGGGAGTATTTTGGCGAGCGCTACCTGCCGGCCTGGGCGCGCCAGCATCCGGGGGGCTGCCTGAAAGTGTGGTCGGCGGCGGCCGCCAGCGGCGAGGAGCTGTACTCGATCGCCATGGTGTGCGAGCAGTTCAAGGTGCAGCAGCCGGCTTTTCGCTACCAGATTTTCGCCAGCGATATTTCGCAGCAGATATTGAATGCGGCGCGCGCCGGCCAGTACAGCGGCCGTTCGGTCGAGCGCATCCGGCTGTCGCACCCGGAATTGCTGCGCAAATACTTCACGGCCTCGCCGTATGGCGTGCAGGTCAACGACGAGCTGCGGCAACACGTCAGCTTTGCGCTGCACAACCTGCTCGAACCCTTGCGCCCGGCCCAGCAGTTCGACGTGGTGTTCCTGCGCAATGTGCTGATTTATTTCGATGCCGAGCACCAGGAAACGGTATTGCGGCAGGCACGCCACAGCCTGAAGGACGACGGCAGGCTGATCCTGGGCGAATCGGAAACCATCGCCCGCCTTGGCACCGGTTATCAATTTGAATTTCCCATGATCTACAAGACAGGCGAGGCATAAGATGCGAGCGATGACAGCGATGACGGCAGGCGACCTGTGGGACACGCCCTTGAAACAGGTGGGCATGGGGCAGCTGAGCGTGGGCGCGCACGACGATCAGCTGCAGGCCCTGCTGGGCTCCTGCATCGGCATCGGCTTTCTGTGGAAAAAGGGCGGGCGCTGCGGCCTGGCCCATTGCCTGTTGCCGGAAGCGCCAAGACTGGACGGCAGCCTGGGCGCGCGCTATGTGAACCAGGCCGTGCCGTCCCTGTTGCGCCTGATGGGCGTGCGCGTGGCCGATTACCCCGATATCGAAGTGGTGCTGGCCGGCGGCGCCAGCATGTTTGGCGCCCGCAATGCGCGCTTGCAGGTGGGCAAGCAAAACGTGGAAGCGGCGCAAAAATACCTGGAACGCTGCGGCCTGAACGTGAGTTTTTGCGCCCTGGGTGGACAGCAGGGGCGCCAACTGCTGATCGATTGCGCCGACCACAGCTACGCCGTCACGGACGTGGCCGCCTCCGGGCAGCGGCCGGGCCGCGCCGTCAATCCTTATGCGGGAGCTGTCCATGGACATGCATGAAGCAAGCGTGGTGGCGCAAGCGGGCCAGGCGGCCAGCGAACTGTTCGGCTCCTTCCACCTGGGTGGCGACGAGTTCGCCCTGCCCGCCAGCTGCATCCGTGAAGTGGTCAATTATCCGGCGAAGATGACGGTGCTGCCGCTGTCGCCGGCCTACCTGGAAGGCATGTTTACCCTGCGTGGCAGCGTGATTCCGGTGGTCAACCTGGGCCGGCTGTTTCGTCCCGGCGCGCCAGCTGCCGGCGCCACCGACAAGGTCGCCATCCTCGACTTCCAGCAAGTGCTGATCGGCATCGTGTTCCAGGACACGGGCGAGATCATGCGCGTGCAGCCGGCCCAGCGCTCGACCCTGCAGTATGCGGCCGGCGATGCGCACGCCGTGATCGCCGGCACCATCCTGCTCGATGACGGCGCCCGCCTGCTGCAGATACTCGATCCGCACGCCTTGATCCGCATCGAAAACGTGCCGCAGGTGCTGGCGCGCCAGGCATCCAATGGCAAGCACAACGCGCGCCTGCTGGCCCAGGGCGAACGGCGCCAGTGCGTCAGCTTTCATGCGGCCGGCTCGACCTTTGCCTTCGACATGGCGGCCATCCAGGAAATCATCCGCGTGCCCGAGCTGCACAGCTCCATCCTGAACAGCGCGCTGTGCCTGGGCCGCATGCATTTCCGCGGCAGCCAGGTGGCGGTGGTCGATTTCGCCGCCCTGCTGCAGGCGCCGGGCAGCACCGCGGGCGCCAGCCCGGACCAGCGCGTGATCGTGGTACGCCTCGATGACGCCACCGTGGGGTTTCTGGTCGACTCGGTCGACAGCATCGTCCACTACCTGGCCGACGAGGTGCTGCCGATACCGCTGTTGAGCAAGGCGCGCGCCGCCATGTTCGCCGGCTGCATCTCGAAAGACGGCGTGGGCGACATCATCGTGCTCGACCACCGTGAAATCCTGTCGCATGCCGAAATCGTCGAAATGCAGCAGGGCCACGCGCGCCTGTATCCCGCCAAGGAAGAGGCGGCCGCCACGCGCAAGGCGCAGCGCCAGGTCTACATCACCTTCACGGTGGACAATCCGTTTGCCGTCGAAATCAAGCAGGTGCGCGAAATCATCGATGTGGGCGGCGCCATCACCAGGCCGCCCGGCCTGTCCCCCTTCATGCGCGGCATATTGAATCTGCGCCAGCAGATGATCAGCATCGTCGACCTGCGCCAGCTGTACGGCATGGCGCCGCTGGCGGACGAAAGCAATGCCAAGATCCTCATCATCGAACGGGGCGAGGAACGCTACGGCTTCCTGGTCGACGCCGTCAACAACATCATGACGATCTCGGACAGCCAGCGTTTCTCGGCGCCCCAGCTGATCCGCACCGGCAGCCATGACGACCTGCGCAGCGAGATGGAGGAGATGATCGATATCGGCAGCGCCGAGCAGCGGCAGACGCTGAGCGTGTTTCGCTGCGACAGCTTGCTGGACAAATTGGGGCAGGCGGCTTGATGGCATGGCCAACGATGTTGTCGGATTACGCGCTTGCGCGCTAATCCGACCTACGTGCCTATCCATCTACGCAAGCTTGTGCCCCTTGAACTGCTCCCTCAGCTTGTTCTTCTGGATCTTGCCCGTCGCTCCCATCGGCAGCGCGTCGACGAACAAGACGTCGTCCGGCGTCCACCATCTGGCGATCTTGCCGTCAAAGAACTGCAGCAGCTCGGCGCGTGACACCGTCATGCCGGGGCGCTGCACCACCACCAGCACCGGGCGCTCGTCCCATTTCGGGTGGAACAGGCCGATGCAGGCCGCCTGCAGCACGGCCGGGTGGGCCATGGCCAGGTTTTCCAGGTCGATGGTGCCGATCCACTCGCCGCCCGATTTGATCACGTCCTTGCTGCGGTCGGTGATCTGCATGTAGCCGTCGGCGTCGATGGTGGCCACGTCGCCGGTCGGAAACCAGCCGTCCTGCAACACCTCGCCGCCCTCGTCCTTGTAGTAGGAGGCGATGATCCACGGCCCTTTCACCATCAAATGGCCATAGCTGCTGCCGTCCCACGGCAACTCCTTGCCCTCGTCGTCGACGATCTTCATGTCCACGCCATAGATCGCATGGCCCTGCTTTTGCAGGATCTTGCGCTGCTGGTCTTTCGGCAAATCGAGGTGCTTGGCCTGCAGGCCGCCGGTGGTGCCCAGCGGCGACATTTCCGTCATGCCCCAGGCGTGGATGACTTCCACGCCGAACTGGTCGATCAGGGTGTCCATCATGGCCGGCGGGCAGGCCGCGCCGCCGATCACGGTGCGGCGGAAGGTGGAAAACGTCAATTGGTTCTGCAGCACATGGTTGAGCAAACCGAGCCAGACGGTCGGCACGCCGGCCGAAAACGTCACTTTTTCCGTTTCGAACAGCTCGTATAGCGACTTGCCGTCCAGCGCCGCGCCGGGAAACACCATGCGCGCGCCGGACAGCGGCACCGAATACGGCAAGCCCCAGGCATTGACATGGAACATGGGCACCACCGGCAGCACCGTATCCGAGGCGCGCACGTTCAGGCCGCTGGGCATGGCCGAGGCATAGGCGTGCAAAACCGTCGAGCGGTGCGAATACAGCGCGCCCTTGGGGTTGCCGGTGGTGCCCGAGGTATAGCACAGGGTGGCGGCCGCGTTTTCGTCGAACAGCGGCCATTCGTACTGGTCGGAATGGCTGGCGATCAGGTCTTCATAGCACAGCAGGTCGGGAATGCTGCTGCTTTCCGGCATGCGGTCGCGGTCGCACATCAGGACAAAACTGCGCACGAACGTGCAGGCGGCGGCGATCTTTTCCACCACCGGTAAAAAAGTCAGGTCGAACAGCAGCACCTGGTCTTCCGCATGGTTCGAGATATAGGCGATCTGGTCGGGAAACAGCCGCGGGTTAATCGTGTGCAGCACCGCGCCCGAGCCGGACACGGCGTAATACGCTTCCAGGTGGCGATAGCCGTTCCAGGCCAGGGTCGCCACCCGGTCGCCCATGCCGACACCGAGGCCATGCAGCGCGTTGGCCAGGCGCCGCGCGCGCTGGTGGCAATCGCGGTAATTGTAGCGGTGCATGTCGCCTTCCACCCGCCGCGAGACGATCTCGCTGGCGCCATGGTGGCGCGCGGCGAACTCGATTATGCTGGAAATCAACAGGGGCTGATGCATCATCTGGCCCATCACCGGACTGACCTGGAATACCGACATCGTGTCTCCTCGACTGTTAGTGTTTAAGTAAGCAGCTTCAGTTTCGACCGCTCGTGCTATTCCGGTCAACGGATTTCGATATTGCACTGCAGCATGGAACCGGGGGTTCCGTTTTGCGGCGCGCCGCAGAGAAGCACGCGCTGCGGTAAAATCGCCGTTTCGGCCCTCGCCCGGGCCTGCCAGCTCAATATGATCGGAACTGCCATTAGCGCCCTGACCCTGCCCCTGAACAATGCGTTTGCGGCCCTGCCGCCCGCCTTTTACACGCGTTTGATGCCGACTCCGCTGCCGGCGCCCTACTTTGTCGCCGCCAGCGCCTCGGCCGCAAGCCTGGTCGGCCTCGATGCGGCGCGCCTGGCCGAGCCCGATTTTGTCGAACTGTTGAGCGGCAACGCCGTCGCGCAGCAGTCGCAGCCGCTCGCCGCCGTGTATTCCGGCCATCAGTTCGGCGTCTGGGCCGGCCAGCTGGGTGACGGCCGCGCCATCCTGCTGGGCGATATCGCCACGGCTAGCGGACCGATGGAGCTGCAGCTGAAAGGCGCCGGCGCCACGCCGTATTCGCGCATGGGCGACGGGCGCGCCGTGCTGCGCTCGTCGATCCGCGAATTCCTATGTTCGGAAGCGATGGCGGCGCTGGGCATTCCCACCTCGCGCGCGCTGGCCATCACGGGTTCGCAGCAAGGCATCATGCGCGAAACCGTGGAAACGGCCGCCGTGGTGACCCGCATGGCGCCCAGCTTCGTGCGCTTCGGCTCGTTCGAGCACTGGTTCTCGCGCAAGAAACCGGAGGAACTGAAGATCCTGGCCGACTACGTGATCGACAGTTTTTATCCCGAGCTGCGCACCCGGGACAACCCGTATGCGGCGCTGCTACGCGAAGTGTGCTTGCGCACCGCGCAGATGATCGCGCACTGGCAGGCGGTGGGTTTCATGCATGGCGTGATGAATACCGACAATATGTCCATCCTGGGCCTGACCTTGGACTATGGTCCGTTCGGCTTCATGGAAGCGTTCGACGCCGAGCATATCTGCAACCATACCGACAGCCAAGGCCGCTATTCCTATGCGAACCAGCCGCAGGTGGGCCACTGGAACTGCTACGCGCTGGGCCAGGCGCTGCTGCCCTTGATCGGTGAAACAAGCCTGGCGCAAGCGGCGCTGGACAGCTACGAGCCGGCGTTTGCGGCGAAGATGAACGAATTGCTGCGCGCCAAACTCGGCCTGCGCACGGAACAAGGCGACGACAGCCAGCTGTTCGACGCCATGTTTGCCGTGATGCAGGCCAATCACGTCGATTTCACCAATTTCTTCCGCGCCCTGGGCAATCTGCAGGTGGCCGCGCCCGAGAATGACACGGAGCTGCGTGACATGTTTATCGACCGCCCCGCGTTCGATAACTGGGCCCTGCAATACCGCGCGCGCCTGGTGCTGGAACAGAGCGACGACTTGCCGCGCAAGCTTGCAATGGACCAGGTCAACCCCAAATACGTGCTACGCAACTATCTGGCCCAAGTCGCCATCGACAAGGCGCAGCAGCAGGATTACACGGAAGTGGCCCGATTGCTGGCGGTTTTGCAAAAGCCATTTGACGAACAGCCCGAACACCAGCACTATGCGGCCCTGCCGCCCGACTGGGCCAGCCATCTTGAAGTAAGCTGCTCTTCCTAAGGAGTCACCATGACCACCAATAAAGTACAAAAAACCGACGCCGAATGGCGCGCCATGCTCGACACCATGCAATACCAGGTGACGCGCCATGCGGCCACCGAACGCGCTTTCACGGGCAAGTTCTGGGACCACCATGAGCACGGCATCTACACCTGCATCTGCTGCAATACGCCGCTGTTCGCCTCCGATACCAAGTTCGATTCGGGCTGCGGCTGGCCCAGCTATTTCGAGGCGCTCGATCCGGCCAACGTGACGGAGATCGTCGACCGCACGCATGGCATGGTGCGCACCGAAATCGTGTGCGCCGTCTGCGACGCCCACCTGGGCCATGTGTTCCCGGACGGCCCGCCGCCGACGGGTCTGCGCTATTGCATCAATTCCGCCTCGCTGCGCTTCGATCCGCAGCCGTGATGCCGGGGAATGGCCGGGCCTAAGCCATTCCTAAGCTGCTTTTTAGTTGACCATAGTAAAGTCTCGCCATGAAATTTCTCTTCGACCTCTTCCCGCTGATCGCCTTCTTTGCCGCCTTCAAACTCGGCGGCATGTATGAAACGGCGACGCACGACTTCGTGCAGCAGTATTTGTCCGGCATCGTTTCCGGCGGCGTGATCCAGCCCGAACAGGCGCCATGGGTACTGGCGACCCTGGTCGGCATTATCGCCACCGCCTGCCAGGTCAGCTACCTGCTGCTGCGCGGCCGCAAGGTCGACGGCATGCTGTGGCTGTCGCTGTTCATCTTCGTGGTGTTCGGCGGCGCCAGCATCTATCTGCATGACGATTTCTTCCTGAAATGGAAGCCGACCCTGATCTACTGGCTGTCCGGCCTGGCCCTCCTGATCGCCCATGTGGGCTTCAAGAAAAACCTGATCCGCAAGACCATGGAAGCGCAGGTGCAACTGCCCGACGCCGTGTGGAACCAGCTGCTGGCGGCCTGGATCATCTTTTTTGGCGCCATCGGCGCACTCAATCTGTTCGTCGCCTTCGTGCTGTACAAGGGCGACATGGCGGCCTGGGTCAGCTTCAAGGCGTTTGGCGCCACCGGCATTTTCTTTGCCTTTATCGTCGCGCAAACCCTGTTCCTGTCCAAACATATCAAGGAAGACGCATGAGTACCGAACTGAACACCTCGCCAGCGACGCGCATGGAGCGCATCCGCGCGCGCCTGGAAGCGGCGCTTTCCCCTGTGGAATGCGTGCTGGAAGACGACTCGGCCAGCCACCGCGGCCATGCCGGCGCCGCCTCGGGCGGAGGCCACTACAATGTGCGCATTATTTCCAGCAAATTTGAAGGGCTCAGGCTCGTCATGCGCCATCGTCTGGTGTATGATTCCGTGCACGATATGATGCATAATGAGATACATGCATTGGCTATTGTCGCATTGGCGCCTTCAGAAGCATGATATTGAAGGCGTTTTTGGCGTAGGCCGGTATGCCGGCATCACGCTGCAGCAAACGCGATAAACACAAAAATTTTGATGCGTTTTTTACGAAACTTTCCCTAACAGGATTTAATAATGACTTTTAAGCCAGCCCGCTTGCTGATCGCACTACTCGCCGTAGCCGCTGTACCTGTTTTTGCGCAAAATGTCGCCGTTGTAAATGGCAAGGCTATCCCATCGTCGCGCGTTGATGCAGTCGTCAAGCAAGTCGTCGCCCAAGGCCAGCAGCCGGATTCGCCGCAACTGCGCGAAGCGATCAAAAAAGACCTGATCGGCCGTGAAGTGCTGATGCAGGAAGCGGAAAGCAAGGGTTTCGGTAAAGATGCAGCGGTCAAACTGCAAATCGAGAACGCACGCCAGGCCATCGTCATCAATGCCCTGGTCGGCGACTACCTGAAAAAGAATCCGGTCAGCGATGCCGACATCAAGGCCGAGTACGATCGTTTCGTGGCCCAGACCGGCGACAAGGAATACCATGTACGCCACATCCTGGTGGGCACGGAAGCCGAAGCGAAAGACGTGATCGCCAAGCTCAAGGGCGGCGCCAAGTTCGAAGACCTGGCCAAGCAATCGAAAGATGCCGGCTCGGCCGACAATGGCGGCGACCTGGACTGGGCAGCGCCTTCGTCCTTCCCGAAAGTGTTCTCGGACGCCTTCGTGAAACTGCAAAAAGGCCAGGTCACGGAAACCCCGGTGCAAACGCCTAACGGTTTCCACGTGATCAAGCTGGACGACACCCGCCCGGCAAAACTGCCGACGCTGGAAGAAGTCAAGCCACAGATCTCCGAAGCGCTGCAGCAGAAAAAACTGCAGGCGTACCAGGAAGACATGATCAAAAAAGCGAAAGTTCAATAAGAACTGACCACCCCGGCGCCCCTTTCGGCGCCGGTCGTGTATTCTGCGTTTGAATAAACGATTGTTATTGTATTTTTATAGGAATAAACATGATTTTGAAGCCAGCCCGCCTGATTCTTGCCTTGGTCGCCGTCACCGCCGCGCCAGCTTTCGCGCAAAACGTCGCCACCGTCAATGGCAAGGCCATTCCGGCGTCGCGCGTCGACCAGGTCGTCAAGCAAGTCGTCGCCCAAGGCAAGCAAGCGGATTCGCCGCAACTGCGCGAAGCCATCAAGAAAGACCTGATCGGCCGCGAAGTGCTGATCCAGGAAGCCGACAAGCAAGGCTATGGCACCCGTCCCGAAGTCAAGGCCCAGCTCGACAACGCGCGCCAGAGCATCATCATCAATGCGCTGCTGGCCGACTATGTCAAGAAAAACCCGGTCAAGGACGCTGAAATCAAGGCCGAGTACGACAAGTTCAAGGCGCAAGCCGGCGACAAGGAATACCATGCACGCCACATCCTGGTAGCGACCGAAGCCGAAGCGAAAGACATTATCGCCAAGCTCAAGGGCGGCGCCAAGTTCGAAGAACTGGCCAAGGTTTCGAAAGACGGCTCCGCAGCCAATGGCGGCGACCTGGACTGGGCCAGCCCGACCTCGTACGTCAAGCCATTCGCCGATGCGATGGTGGCCCTGAAACCAGGCCAGGTCACGCAAACGCCGGTGCAATCGCAATTCGGCTTCCACGTGATCAAGCTGGAAGAAACCCGTCCGACCAAGCTGCCGGCACTGGAAGAAGTCAAGGGCCAAGTGGCCGAGTCGCTGCAACAGAAGAAACTCGCCGCTTACCGCGATGAACTGATGAAAAAAGCCAAGGTACAATAAAAAACACGCAACCAAACCTACTGCGCGTCGGGATAGCTGGCCTGCGATGCTCACCGTACTAAAGTACGGTTGCGCTTCTCGACCACCTCTGCCTTCCGCTCGCTACGGTTTGTTGGTGTTTTGCTCGTTAGTAAAAGCGCTCCACGGAGCGCTTTTTTCTATTGGCCAACAATGTTGTCGGGTTACGCTGCGCTAACCCGACCTACAGTTGCGACGCCCTTACCGGTCGGCTTACGAAACACCGTTTGACGCGTAGGTCGGATTAGGCGCGCAGCGCCGTAATCCGACAACACCACCGGCCGCAGCCGACAAATTGGCCATCACGCAAAACTGAACCATGCTCGCGCGATGCGGCCATCGACCACCTCATATGTCGCCACCAGTTCCTGTTCCATCGTGCCCTGGTCGGTGACGCTGGTGATGACTTCATGGTCGATCACCAGTTTGCCGCAGGCGATGCGGTTCAACAGGCGCGCCTGCGGGCGGCTGGCGGCAAAGCGGGCTGTAAAGCGTGCGGCGATCTGCGCGCTGCCTTCGGCCAGCAGGACGTCCGGATGCTGGAACTGCTGGACGTTGTCGGCATAGATGGCGACCAGCGCGGCGACATCGTGGGCGTTGTAGGCGTCGAGCTGGGCTTGCACGACGTCGGTAGGTGTGTTCATGACTCTCCTTTGAAAGAATGGCACTCTATAATGTGCGTGGGGGAACGGACAAGCCCGTTCTCCACTGCCAGACTGGTCTTTTATAGTGACGAGGCCAGCCTTCATGTCCCGATCGATTTCACCATCCGCACCCCTGCCCGGCCATGTCAGCGTACGCGGCGCGCGCGAGCACAACCTGAAAAATGTCGACGTCGATATCCCGCGCGATGCGCTGGTGGTGTTTACCGGCGTGTCCGGCTCCGGCAAGTCCTCGCTGGCGTTCGGCACGCTGTATGCCGAAGCGCAGCGGCGCTACCTGGAGTCCGTTTCGCCGTACGCGCGCCGGCTGTTTCACCAGATGGCGGTGCCGGAAGTGGACAGCATCGACGGCCTGCCGCCGGCCGTGGCCCTGCAGCAGCAGCGCGGCGCCCCCACCACGCGCTCGTCGGTGGGCAGCGTCACCACCGTCTCGAACCTGCTGCGCATGCTCTATTCGCGCGCCGGCGATTATCCCAAGGACCAGCCGCTGCTGTACGCGGAATCGTTTTCGCCCAATACCCCCGAGGGCGCCTGCCCGCAATGCCATGGCTTGGGCCGCGTGTATGAAGTCACCGAAGCGTCGATGGTGCCGGACGACACCCTCACCATCCGCGAACGGGCGATCGCCGCCTGGCCCACCGCCTGGCATGGCCAGAACCTGCGCGACATATTGACCACCCTGGGCCATGACGTCGATACGCCGTGGCGCGAACTGCCGCAAACGCTGCGCGACTGGATCTTGTTTACCGACGAGCAGCCGGAAGTACCCGTCTATGCGGGCTTGACGCCGAAGGAAACCAGGGCCGCCCTGAAGGCCAAGATGCCGCCCAGCTACATGGGCACCTTTACGGGCGTGCGCAAATACGTGCTGCAGACCTTTGCCAACAGCCCCAGCGCGCAGATGAAAAAGCGCGTGGCGCAGTTCATGCTGGGCGCCGACTGCCCCGTGTGCGACGGCAAGCGCCTGCGCCGGGAATCGCTGTCGGTACAGTTTGCCGGCCTCGATATCGCCGAGATGTCGCGCCTGAGCCTGGCCAAGCTGGCGGCGCTGTTCGCGCCCTATGTGACGGGCAAGGCAAAGATACGCGACAGCCGCGCCCATCCCGAAAAAGCCATCGTCACCCAGCGCATCGCGCAGGACCTGGCGGGCCGCCTGGAGGTGCTGCTGGACCTGGGTCTCGGTTATTTGAGCCTGGACCGCGGCACGCCCACCCTGTCGCCCGGCGAATTGCAGCGCCTGCGCCTGGCCACCCAGGTGCGCTCGAACTTGTTCGGCGTGGTGTATGTGCTGGACGAACCGTCGGCGGGCCTGCACCCGGCCGATACCGAAGCGCTGCTGCGCGCGCTGGCGCGCCTGAAGGCCTCGGGCAATTCCCTGTTCGTGGTCGAGCATGACCTGGACGTGGTCAGGCAGGCCGACTGGCTGGTCGACGTGGGGCCGCAGGCGGGCGAGCACGGCGGCCAGATCCTCTACAGCGGTCCGCCGGCAGGCTTGCGTGACGTCAAGCAATCGCAGACGCGGCGCTATCTGTTTGAGGAAGGCAAGCCGCAGCAGCGCACCCCGCGCACGCCCGCCGCCTGGCTCGGCGTGGAAGGCGTGACGCGCAACAACCTGCACAGCCTCGATGCGCAGTTTCCGCTGGGCGTGCTGTGCAGCGTGTCGGGCGTTTCCGGTTCGGGGAAATCAACCCTGGTCAGCCAGGCGCTGGTGGAACTGGTATCGAGCCAGCTGGGCCAGGCGGTGGTGGCGGAAACAGACGACGACTCGCCACTGGCACCGGCCAGCATGCCCACCGGCGGGCGCATCACGGCTGGCCTGGAACATGTGCGCCGGCTGGTGACGGTCGACCAGAAACCGATCGGCCGCACGCCCCGCTCGAACCTGGCCACGTACACCGGGTTGTTCGACCATGTACGCAAGCTGTTTGCGGCCACGCCGGCGGCAAAGAAACGGCATTTCGACGCGGGCCGTTTTTCGTTTAACGTCAGCAAGGGCCGCTGTGCCACCTGCGAAGGCGAAGGGCAGGTGATGGTTGAGCTGCTGTTCCTGCCCAGCGTATATGCACCCTGCCCCGTCTGCCATGGCGCGCGCTACAACGCGGAGACATTGCAAGTCGCGTACCGGGAGCAGAATATCGCCCAGGTGCTGCGGTTGACGGTCGACGATGCGCTGGCGTTTTTCCAGGGCGAAGCGGCCTTGGAGCGGCCTTTGTCCGTGTTGCAGGAGGTGGGACTCGGCTATTTGCGGCTGGGCCAGTCGGCCACGGAATTGTCGGGTGGCGAAGCGCAGCGGGTGAAACTGGCAACCGAGCTGCAGCGCGCGCAGCGCGGCGACACGCTCTATATTCTGGACGAGCCGACCACCGGCCTGCACCCGGCGGATATCGATCGCCTGGTGGCCCAGCTCGACACCCTGGTGGCGGCCGGCAATACGGTGATTGCCGTCGAACACGATATGCGGATGCTGGCGGCCAGCGACTGGGTGATCGATATCGGCCCGGGCGCCGGCGAAAACGGCGGCCTGGTGGTGGCCAGCGGGCCGCCAGCGGCGGTGGCGAACACCAGGGGTAGCCGCACGGCGCCGTATCTGCATAAAGCCCTCGCTTGAGCGGAACACTGCCGACGGGGATTTGCTGGGATAATGTCAACTTGAAATCACAAAACATGCCGGCGTATTTTGCGCGGCATCAACAAATACCAGGGTAACAGGAGCAAACATCATGAAATGGGAAGGCAACCGCGAAAGCGACAATGTGGAGGATCGCCGTGGCGAAGGGGGTGGTGGCGGTGGCGGCGGCTTTGGTTTCGGCGGGCGCTCGATCGGCATCGGCACCATCGTCATCGCGCTGGTCGGCGGCTGGGTACTGGGCGTCAATCCGATGACCATCCTCAGCATGCTCAGTGGCGGCGGCGGCCAGGTCACTACCCAGCAAAGCCAGGCGCCGGCACAACAGCCGCCGGTGGACGACGAGATGGCGCGTTTCGTGAAAACCGTGCTGGCCGATACGGAAGACACCTGGACCACCCTGTTCAAGGCCGAAGGCGGCAGCTATGTGCGGCCCAAGCTGGTGCTGTTTTCAGGCAGCACGCCGACCGCCTGCGGTACCGGCCAGAGCGCTACCGGCCCCTTCTATTGCCCCGGCGACCAGAAGGTTTATCTGGACCTGGACTTCTTCCAGCTGATGCAGCAGCGCTTCAAGGTGTCCGGCGAATTTGCCCAGGCGTATGTGATCGCGCATGAGGTGGGCCACCACGTGCAGAACCTGCTGGGCCTGTCGGAAAAAGTCGACAATGCGCGCCGCACCGCCACCGAGCGCCAGGCCAACGCCATGTCGGTGCGCCTGGAACTGCAGGCCGACTGCTTTGCCGGCGTATGGGCCTATCATGCGAATGCCGAGCGCAAGATCCTGGAACAGGGCGACGTGGAAGCGGCCCTGAAGGCGGCCACGGCGATCGGCGACGACGCGCTGCAACGCCAGGCGCAAGGCCATGTGGTGCCGGACTCGTTTACCCACGGCACCTCGGAACAGCGCGTGCGCTGGTTTACCAAAGGGATCGAGTCGGGCCGGATTTCACAGTGCAACACGTTTGAAGCGAAGCAGCTGTAAGGGCTTAAGGGACGGTGACGTCGAAGCGCCTGCCGAGGCGCTTCAGTTCACCGCTGTCGATCAGGACATTGAATTCCTGGTCGAACTGCAGGCGCAGGCGGTCGAATTCGGGCGAGCGGGGAAAGGCAAAGTAGCCGTTCTGCGTTTCCAGCACGCGCGGCAGTATCCTGACCTGCCGCTCCATGCTCAGGCGGGTCACCACGGGTTCGGTGTTGCGCCGGTTGGTGACAAACAGGTCGACGTGGTTGTGCACCAGCATCTTCAAGCCATTTTCCACGTTATTGGCGACGCTGACCTGCAAGCCGGGCCGCGCCCGTTCCAGCTCAAAGCCATAGGCCCATCCATTGAGCATCACGAGGCGGCGGTTTTTCAAGGTCGCATAGTTGCCGTCCCAGCTGAAGCCGGCGTCCTGGCGCGTATAAAAGACGATCTGGTCCTGGTAAAAGGGCTTCTCGGAAAAGGCCATGCTGGAAAACCGCTCGGGCGCCTTGTAGGGACCGATCAGGATGTCGGCCTGGCCCTGGGCCAGCATGGCTTGCGCACGCGCCCACGGCACCATGCGAAAGCGCACCGTATTGCCGGTGCGCGCCGCCAGGATGCGCACCAGTTCGGCGCCCAGCCCCTGGTATTCGCCACTGCTCTGGTATTCGAACACGCGTTCGAACTGCGCGCCCACGGCCAGCAGTTCACGTGCTTGCGCCTGCATTGGCGCGAACAGGACCGGCCACAGGGCCAGTCCGAGCAGGAGCCGGCGCCAGCGGCGCTGCCCTGCCCCGTTCATCAGCCGACGATGCGCAAGGAGTAATCGGTGGCCCGTACATCCTTGGTCAGGCTGCCGATCGAAATGCGGTCCACGCCGGTTTCGGCGATCGCGCGCACGGTGTCGAAGTTGATGCCGCCCGACGCTTCGAGCAGCGCGCGGCCGTTGGTGACGGCCACCGCCTCGCGCATCATGTCGTTGCTGAAGTTATCCAGCAGCACCGACACGGCGCCGGCGTCCAGCGCTTCCTGCAACTGGGCCAGGGTTTCGACTTCGATCTGCACCGGCACGCCGGCGTCCAGCGTGCGCGCATTGTCCAGCGCCTGGCGTATGCCGCCGGCGGCCGCGATATGGTTTTCCTTGATCAGGATGCCGTCGTACAGGGCCAGCCGCTGGTTCTGCCCGCCACCCACGCGCACCGCGTATTTTTGCGCCAGGCGCAGGCCGGGCAAGGTCTTGCGGGTGTCCAGGATGGCCGCCCTGGTGCCGGCGATCACGTCCACGTACTGGCGCGTGACCGTCGCCACGGCCGACAGCAGCTGCAGGAAGTTCAGCGCGCTGCGTTCGGCCGTCAGCAAGGCGCGCGCCGGCGCCTTGATGGTGCACACCACGCTGTCGGCGGCCATCAGGTCGCCTTCGGCGTAATGCCAGTCGATCCGGATGCCGCGGTCGAGGCTGTTCATGACGCCTTCGAACCATGGTGCACCGCACAGCACGGCCGCTTCGCGCACGATCACGCGTGCCGTGACGATCTCGTCGGGCGGCACCAGTTCACCCGTCAGGTCGCACTGGCCCACGTCTTCCAGCAAGGCGGCCAGCAAATTGGCTTCAAAGGCGCGCGCCAGGGCGGCGTCAAACGGGGCAAAAACATTGACGAGAGTACTCATGCGGGACCAATTCCTTGAAACAGTTGAGCTTCCTTGGCCAGGTCGGAACCTGGCTGGACGCCGGCCTTTTTGGCGGCGGCAAAGTCGAGCATGCGCTTGATCGAGCGCACCGCCAATTGACCTATTGCCGGGTCGACATGAATTTCGTTCTGCATGTTTTCCAAGGTCTCGGCCAGGTTGCGCAGGCCGTTCATCGCCATCCACGGGCAATGCGCGCAACTCTTGCAGGTGGCGCTGTTGCCGGCCGTGGGCGCTTCGATAAAGCGCTTGCCAGGCGCGGCGGCGCGCATCTTGTGCAAAATCCCGTTGTCGGTGGCGACAATAAAGGTGTCGCTGTCCATGGTCTGCGCGGCGGCAATCATTTGCGAGGTCGAGCCCACCATGTCGGCCAGCGCCACCACATTGGCCGGCGACTCCGGATGTACCAGCACCTTGGCCTGCGGATACTCTTCCTTCAACAAGTCGAGTTCGATGCCCTTGAATTCGTCGTGCACCAGGCAGGAGCCCTGCCACAGCAGCATGTCGGCGCCGGTTTCTTTCTGGATATATGAACCCAGGTGCTTGTCGGGCGCCCACAGGATTTTCTTGCCCTGCGCATGCAGGTGGGCGACGATGTCGAGGCCGATAGAGGACGTCACCATCCAGTCGGCGCGCGCTTTCACGGCCGCGCTGGTGTTGGCATACACCACCACCGTGCGGTCGGGATGCTGGTCGCAAAACGCGGTGAATTCATCAACCGGGCAACCGAGGTCGAGCGAGCAAGTGGCGTCCAGGTCGGGCATCAGCACGGTTTTTTCCGGGCTGAGGATCTTCGCCGTTTCGCCCATGAAGCGCACGCCGGCCACCACCAGGGTCTGGGCCGGATGGTCGCGCCCGAAGCGCGCCATTTCCAGCGAATCGGAGACGCAGCCGCCGGTCGCTTCGGCCAGGTCCTGCAGGTCGGCGTCGACATAATAGTGCGCGACCAGCACGGCTTCGCGCTCGACCAGCAGGCGCTTGATGCGCGCGATCAGTTCGGTTTTTTCGGAGGGGGAAGGCGTGGCTGGCGTACGCGCCCAGGCGTGGGCGGTACAGCTGGCGCCGTCTTGCGGATGTTCGTACTCGACGGATTTGATGGCTAGAGTTTGCATGGCTGTGTCAAACAAAAACGGGATAGTGGATGAGATGACCGCAACACGGCGGTTCGGCTTGAAAAAGGCACACCACCGGCTTTTCAAACACCTGACAAAACCGTAGCGAGCGGCAGTGAGTTGCGGCTAAGAAGCGCAGCCGTGCTATAGCACGGTGAGCATCGCAGGCCGCAAATCGCGACGCGCAGTAGGTTTGGTCAGGTGTTTAATCGATGCCCTGGCTCTTCAGGTATTCCTCGTAATTGCCGCTGTAGTCGACAATGCCGTCTTCCTTGATCTCGATGATGCGGTTCGCCAGCGAGGAGACGAATTCGCGGTCGTGCGAGACGAAGATCAGGGTGCCGGCGTATTTTTCCAGCGCGATGTTCAGCGACTCGATCGATTCCATGTCCATGTGGTTGGTCGGCTCGTCGAGCAGCAGCACGTTGTGGCGGCCCAGCATCAGCTTGCCGTACATCATGCGGCCTTTTTCACCACCGGACAGCACCTTGACGGCTTTTTTCACGTCGTCGCCGCCGAACAGCAAGCGGCCCAGGATGGAGCGCACGGCCTGGTCGTCGTCGCCCTCCTTGGTCCACTGGCCGATCCAGTCGGTCAGGTTGGTATCCTTGGCGAAGTCCTCGGTCGGGTCTTGCGGCATGTAGCCGACGTTGGCGTTCTCGGCCCACTTCACGCGGCCCTGGTCAGGCTGCAAGCCGGCCAGGTCGCCCGCGATACAGCGCAGCATGGTGGTCTTGCCGGCGCCGTTGGCGCCGATGATGGCGATGCGTTCGCCCGCTTCGACCATGATACTGAAATTCTTGAACAGCTGGCGGTCGAAACCTTTCGAGATGTTTTCCACTTCCACCGCCAGGCGGTGCAGCTTCTTCTCGCCGTCGAAACGCACGAAGGGATAGGCGCGCGACGATGGCTTGATGTCGTCGACCTTGATCTTTTCAATCTGCTTGGCGCGCGAAGTCGCCTGGCGGGCCTTCGATTTGTTGGCGGCGAAGCGGCGCACGAATTCCTGCAGCTCGGCAACCTTGTCTTTCGCTTTCGCGTTGTTGGCCAGCTGCTGGTTGCGCGCCTGGGTCGAGGCGAACATGTATTCGTCGTAGTTGCCCGGATAGATCTTCAGCGTGCCGTAATCCATGTCGGCCACGTGGGTGCAAACCTGGTTCAGGAAGTGGCGATCGTGGGAAATGATGATCATGGTGGAGTTGCGCTCGTTGAGCACATCTTCCAGCCAGCGGATCGTGTTGATGTCCAGATTGTTGGTCGGCTCGTCGAGCAGCAGGATGTCCGGGTTCGAGAACAGCGCCTGCGCCAGCAGCACGCGCAGCTTCCAGCCTGGCGACACATTGCTCATCGGACCCTGGTGCAGGTCGATGGCGACGCCGGCGCCCAGCAGCAGTTCGCCGGCGCGCGATTCGGCCGTGTAGCCGTCGTATTCCGATACCTTGCCTTCCAGCTCGGCCGCCTTCATGTAGTCTTCGTCGGTCGCTTCCAGGTTGGCGTAGATGGCGTCGCGTTCCTGCATCGCGGCCCACATTTCCGTGTGGCCCATCATCACCACGTCGAGCACGCGCATCTCTTCGAACGCGAACTGGTCCTGGCGCAATTTGCCGAGGCGCTCGTTGGTATCGAGCATGACATTGCCGCCCGACGGTTCCAGGTCGCCGCCCAGGATCTTCATGAACGTCGACTTGCCGCAGCCGTTGGCGCCGATCAGGCCATAGCGGTTGCCGTCGCCAAATTTGACGGAAATATTCTCAAACAATGGCTTGGCGCCAAACTGCATCGTGATGTTAGCTGTACTGAGCATGTGGTATCGGGTCTTTATCCAGTGAAAACGGGGTGTTGAATACTTTTCCACCATTATACAGCAGCTACTGGCAGCTACTGCAAAGGCGCATGGAAACAAGGACTTAGCTGATACATGAAAGGGCATGGCAGGGTCGTAGTTACCAGAACAGCAATAATGTGCGAGAATGGGACGCATTTGCAACTACTGATAGGGAGATCTTGTGCTGACAGCATCAATGATGGCCCTCGCCGCCGCAGTATTTGTCGGCACGCCGGAAGAAATCGAAAAAAAGAGCCAGGAAACGCGTGCCAGGGCCACGCAAGAAGCGCGAGTGCGGCAGGAAGACAACATCGCCAGGGCCTCGCATCCCGATGCGCCTGGCGTGCTTGCCAGGGATGGCAACGTGCCGCTGACAACACTGCGCCACCGCTGGGCGCTGGGGCAGGCGCAAGCCGGCAAGATGCAGCTTGCCACCAGCATCGATCCTGCCGTGCTGGAAACGATGGCCGCCAGCGTCGGCTGCGTGGCGGACGGCAAGGTACAGCCTGCCGGTTTTGCCCGCGACCAGGCCCGGCCCAAGGTGCTGTCGGGCGCCACCCTGCTGGCCACCTGTCCGGGCGAGGCCTATCTGTTTATCCAGGCCATGCCGATTACCGGCAGCAAGGGCAGCGGCGACGTGGTGTTTCCCGATCTGTACACCCTGCGCGTGGCAGGCAGGCCCGCGCTCAGGTACTACTTCAAGGACGGCAGCGGGCGGCAGAAGGACGCGCTGTTCATCCTCGACGGCCAGGACCATTACACCCTGGAATACTGGTCGCAGGGCGACCGTGAACAAAAAGCCATGACAGGCGTGCGGCGGCTCGATACACTGGCGATGCCGTAACCTTCTACCTGGACAGACATCCCTTGAAAAAACTCATTCTTGCCGCGGCGATTGCCGTCATCACCTTGGGCGCCGTGACCTATGCCTCGCCGTATTACACCCTGCACCAGATGAAAACGGCGCTGGCCGCACGCGACGCCGCCGCGCTGGCCGAACATGTCGACTTCCCCGCCCTGCGCGAAAACGTCAAGGAGCAGATCAATGGCGCCATGGCCGACGGCATCCGGACCACCGCAGGCGCGGACAATCCGTTTGCCGCCATGGGCCAGGCTTTGGTCAGCAGCATGACGAACAAGATGGTCGACGCCATGGTCTCGCCGGCGGGCGTGGTGGCGCTGGTCAACAAGAGCGTGGTCAGCGGCGATGAGAAGGTCGGCAGTGGCGAAGCGGCGCCTGGGCCGAAGACGGACAGCAAAGCCCGCTACACGGCCGCATATGCCGGCTGGGACAGTTTCGTGATCCGTCCCACAGCCAGGCAGGAAGATGGCGGCGGCCTGGTCTTGCGCCGCCATGGCTTGTGGAGCTGGAAGCTCAGTGCGATAGAGCTGTCGCAGGCGATGGCGGCCAGGTAAGCGGCAGTCCGCCATCAGTGGGCAGGCTTACATGCCCAGGGACTTGAGCAGGTCCTCGTTATCGTCGTCAGCGGCAGCGGGCGACGGTGCGGGGGCCTCATCCTTGGCCTTGTTGGCGAATTCAGAGTCCATCAGCGAGTCGGTGTCGACTTCCTGCGAATCGAAATCGTGCAGCTTGATGAACTCGGTACGGTCGATCGCCAGTTCCAGGTAGAAAATATTGTTCTTTTCCGTGTAGAAGGTCACACGGCGCATTTCAGGACGGTCCAGCGGCGTATCGACGCTGAGCATGACCTGCTTGTTGAGCACCAGCATTTTCGGCTGGCTCTGCGTGATATTGGTTTGCAGTTCGCGCCGCACCTTGCCCGTGAAGTCGCCGACGATCTGGTTCATCAGCTCGCCCATGATGTTCGACACTTCATCGGAGGTGTAAAACGCGGCCAGTTCCGATTTTGGCATGCCCATGTGCAGCATGTAGCGCTCGTAGATTTCCATCGCCGTGTCGGCCGCGAAATTGAGCACCACCAGGCCCGTGAAACCGCCGTCGAACATGACGAAGCAACCGATATCGGGCTTCAGGCCGGTCTTGGTGATGCGCTGCACCATGCCGGAGTAATTGACCCTGCTTTGCGTTGCGACGTTCAGCACCCGAACCACCGAGTTGCACAAACTCATCAACAAATCTTCTGTACCGTACACAACATCCTTTTCTGCGCTCATGGGCAACCTCTCGTACTTTTATCCGTGCTTTTTATAATCGTATTTCTATGTAGAAATATGTATCAGATGGGCAGAATACCGGTGCGCGCCATGTCCGTCCAGCCATACCTGCATTTACTTGACGATGTGTCGGGAAATCGCCCTTTCCTGCGCCGCGAGCGTGCCGAACAGAACAGGCTTTGACGCCAGTTTCAGGCATCATGTGCCTTACGGGCAACAGAATGAAAGGCAGCGATGAGTCAGGACGTGGCATTGCAGGAAATATTGGAGACCGTGCAAGCATGGTTCGATGAACAGGCGCGCAGGGAACCGGGCAAGACGGTGGGACGCACCACCTTGCAGATCGGCGTCTTCAATGAGCTGCTGCTCGACTACCAGCCGGGCCGCAGCAGCCTGGACGTGGACCTGGGTTTCGGCCAGGGATCGCCGTCGATGCAAGCGCCTTTCCTGACGCCGGCGCAAGTGGAAGACGAACTCGTGCCCGCACTGGCGCAGGCATTCCGAAACGCCCTGGCGAACGCCGACCCGGCCCTGCTGGACTACCATTTCCGCTTGCGCGCCACCTTCCCCACCACCGAAGGCCAGCGCGAATGGCTGGTGCTGGAATTGCTCGACGAAGCCAAGCGGCAGGCACTGCTGGCGCGCATCAAAGCGTATATCGACCGCAAGCTGCGCGCCGGCAGCTATGACGGCAAGCCGCTGGAATCGTTTTTCCTCAGCCGGCACCTGCTCGATCCGCGCCTGTTCCCTGCCCTGGACGCGGCCTGGACCATCGCGCAATTCGAGCAGCTGCAGCAGCTGCGGCCCGGCCGCCAGGCGGCGCTGGCCGAGCATCGCGGCAATCTTATCCGCGCCGGCACCAGCTGGGCCGAGGATTGCTTCCTGCCGCGCCATTTCGAGGTGCGGCGTTCCGAATACCGGGCCAATGTCTACACCATCAAGCCCGGCGCGCAGAACAGAGGCCAGGACGGCGGCAAGGACGGCGGCACGGATGGCCAGATCGACCTGCTGCTGTATATCGCCGTGATGATACTGCGCCACGAGCCCAGCTATGCCAAACCGACCGGCCTGCAGTTCATCCAGCTGGCCACGCAACTGGGCAGCGAGCGCGCCGCCCGCATGCTGACCGAGGGCAGCGGCAGCTTTGCGCAGGACGCCATCGACCTGGCGACAGAGCAGGCGCGCTGCACCGCGAATGACGTCTTCGCCACTATCCATATCCAGATCAAGGAAGAAGGCGCCGCGGCCTATGCCCAGGCGCTCGATTTCGTGACCCGCCTGCTGGAAAACGGTTTTCCGAAAAGCTGCCAGATCAAGCTGAAATCAAGCGTCCGCGATTACCTGCCCATCAAAGGGCTGGCCCGCTCCGATACCCACCGCTTTTTCGCCAATGCGCTGGCTTATACAGAACTGCATCCGCGACTGGCGCGTTATGCGCGCGCGGCCATTGCGCAATATGAATTCTATGCCGATACCGAGGATGAAAAGAATTGCATGCCGGGCAGCTACGCCACCTTCGGCCTGGCGCTAGCCGATCCACAATGGTTCGCACTGCTGGAACACTATATGGCCGCCGTCGATGAAGAGCATCAAAGCGTGCAGGATAGTTTCACGGCCGCATTTGCCGCGCACCATGGCGTCAACCCGGACACCATCGCCACCCTGGTCACCTGCCTGCGCCACTGTACCGACAATGTGAAACTGAAGATCTCGCCGGCATTCGACGATGACGCACTGCTGGAATTGCTGCACCGGCAACTGCAAGGCCTGGAAGCGCACGAGGTGGACCATGTGCTGCAGGCAATCTGGGGCAAGTCGGAAAAACTGGCGGCGCTGGCGCGCAAGGCACAGGGCCGGCGCCAGGAATTGCTGGCGAGTCTGGCCGCGCTTAGCGCGCCGACACGACGTTGAGGATATCGTCCAGGCTGGCCGGCTTGACCAGGTGATGGTCGAAACCGATGACCTGGGTGCGCTCGCGCGTGCGGGCATCGCCCCAGGCGGTCAGCGCGATCATGCGCGTCTGCTTGAAGCGCGGCGTGCGGCGCAGGGTGGATACCACGTCAAAACCGGTGATTTCGGGCATGCCCAGGTCGAGCAGCATGACGTCGGGCTGGAAGGCGTCGGCGGCCTTGATCGCTTCGGCGCCGCCATAGATGGGCAGCGCTTCATGCCCGCACATGTGCAGGAATTCGGCGATCAGGTCGGCCGCGTCGCGATTGTCGTCGACGACCATGACACGCAAGGGTAAGAGTTGGTTTGCCATTGTAGCCTGCTATAAATACGCGCTTTCCGGCGAGGGTCAGCGCTCGTATGCCAGCAGGTTCGAGGCGGCAGATTGATTTCCAGCCAGGAGTGGTGACTGAAAGGATGAGGTTGCTTCTTGGGAATTATACATAGTTTTTGCTCCTACAAGTGCCAGAAATCAAGATCGTCTGCATATTTTAACAATCTTTCATCTTTGCACTGTAGGAGCTGACGCTGCCTTCCTGTAGCTGTAACCGCCGCCGCCCCGCGAGAATCAGCCCTGCATCAACAGCGTCTGCTGCCGCTGAGACTGGTGTGGCGGCGGCGAAGCGTGCATGGCGGCCGGCCTGGCCGCTGCCGCGCCGGCGTCCTGCAAGCGGAATACCTGCACCGATTGCGACAGCTGCTGGGCCTGTTCCTGCATGGCGTTGGCCGCAGCGGCGGCCTCTTCGACCAGGGCCGCGTTTTGCTGCGTCACCTGGTCCATCTGGGTAATCGCTTCATTGACCTGCTCGATGCCGACGCGCTGCTCTTCGCTGGCGTCGGTGATCTCGCCGATGATGCCGGACAGGCGCTGCACGCTGTCGACCACCTGCTGCATGGTGGCGCCGGCCTGCTCGACCAGCTTGTTGCCGGCGCCGACCTTGTCGACCGAATCATCGATCAGGCCCTTGATTTCCTTGGCCGCGCTGGCGCTGCGCTGGGCCAGGTTGCGCACTTCGCTGGCGACCACGGCAAAGCCGCGCCCCTGCTCGCCGGCACGCGCCGCTTCCACGGCCGCATTCAGGGCCAGGATATTGGTCTGGAAAGCGATGCCGTCGATGACGCCGATAATGTCGGCGATCTTGCGCGACGAGGCATTGATCGAGCCCATGGTCTGCACCACGTCGGCCACCACCGCGCCACCCTGCACCGCCACCGCCGAGGCGGATGCGGCCAGCGTACGGGCCGCCTGGGCGTTATCGGCATTCTGCTTGACGGCGGCAGTCAGCTCTTCCATCGACGAGGCCGTCTCTTCCAGCGAGCTGGCTTGCTGCTCGGTGCGCGACGACAGGTCCATATTGCCGGCCGCGATCTGCGCCGAGGCCGTGGCGATGGTGTCGGTACCGCCACGCACATCGCCGACGATCGTCACCAGCGCCGCATTCATGTCGCGCAGCGCGGCCATCAGTTCACCGGTCTCGTCTTTTGAACGCACGACGATATGGCTGCTGAGGTCGCCCTTGGCCACACGCTGGGCCAGGGTCACCGCCTCGCGCAGCGGCGAGGTGATATTGCGGTTCAACAGGAAGGCCAGCACGCAGGCCAGCAGCGCGGCAATCGCGCCGCCACCGAGCAGGACCACGCTGGTACGCGTTTTCAGGGCCGCCGCTTCCTCGCCGCGCTGCACCAGCAAGCCGCGTTCGGCCTGGCCGATTTCACCGAGCACGGCGCGCATGGCATCCATGTCGGCCTTGCCCTTGCCCGCTTGCTCGGCCGCCACAACGGCTTCCATATTGCCGTCGGCCAGGGCAGCGCGGCGCAGCGCGATGATGGGCTCGACAGCCGTCGCCAGCCAGCGCTGCTGGGTCGCCTCCAGGGTCGCCAGCCGGGTTTGCTGGGCCGGATTGTCCGACGTCAGCGCGCGGATCTTTTGCAGGTGCTCGCTGAAAATGCGCTTGCCATACAGCAGCGGCTCCAGCGACGCATCCTTGCCCGTCAAGGCAAAGCCCCGCTCGCCCGTTTCGATATCGACCAGGCCTTCGAGCAAGCCGCTCGCTTCGCCCAGCACTTCATAGGTATGCACATTCCAGCGATTGGCTTCGCCCAGGCTGGCAAAATTGCTCTGGGCCATGGTAATCAGGATCGCCAGCAAGGCGATGACGGCGCCGAACGCCAGGTAAAGACGCGTGCCTATTTTCAAGTTCGACAGAACCATGTAACTCTCCATTGATGCGACGCTACGCGACAAGAATGCTGTCCAAGACAGCCATATTGGCGACGATCATAGCGATAAAAATGACATCATTAGTTGCTGTTAGTCTACAATTTATATCTTTCCGTCTTTTTCTTTCCGCATGGACACTCTTTCCGTCTTGCTGTTGCGCCTGGGCTTTTCCGCCGATATTTTTTTTCGCGGCGCTTTTTGTGGCAGCAACCATTTCCCCGTGCAACCGACGCGCGGCCATTTGCACCTGCTGCGCCAGGGTACGCTGACCTTGACGCACGACGATGGCACGCCCTTGCAACTGGAAGGCCCGGCCGTGGCATGGTATCCGCGCCCGCACGCGCATGGCCTGTCGACCGGCGGCGATACCGCCGAATTGCTGTGCGCCAGCGTGCACCTGGCCAGCGACGACGCCATGGTGCGGGCCTTGCCGGACTGCCTGCACCTGGACCTGGCGCAGCTGCCGGCCTTGTCCGCCACCCTGGCCTTGCTGTTCGAGGAAGCCCAGCTGGCCGGCCCCGGCCATGAACTGGTGTTGAAACGCCTGTGCGAAATACTGCTGGTGCAATTGCTGCGCCATGCCTTGCAGCACAAGCTGATCTCGGCGACCACCCTGCCCGGCGTGTCTGATGCCGCCCTGGGCAAGGCCATGCACGCCATGCGCGCGCATCCCGGTGGCAAATGGTCGGTGGCCGAGCTGGCGGCCGTGTGCGGCATGTCGCGCAGCCGCTTCGCGCGCCAGTTTCATGAGATGGTCGGCTGTCCGCCGGCCCAGTACCTGAACCGCCTGCGCATCGAGCGCGCCCAGGAACAGCTGCGGCAAGGCAGGCTGGTACAGGATATCGCGGTGGAAGTCGGCTACAGCAGCCAGCCCGCTTTTACCCGCGCCTTCCGCGCCGCCACGCAGCTGTCGCCGCGTGACTGGCTGGCGCGGGACGGCCGCGACGGGCCGCGTTAGAAATCGAGCGCGCGCAGCACCACGCTGCTGGCCATCAGGTCGCGGCTCAGGTAGGCAAACGCCCGTTGGGCGATCAGCAGGCTGTGCGCTTCGAAGACCGACAAGGCGTCGCCCTGTCCGCCGCCCAGGCTGAGCAGTGCGGTGGAAGTCACGCGGCAGATCTTGTCGGCGCCAAACGCGGCCAGGTGGAAGGTGACGGCACCGTCGGCTTGGTCGAGCGTCACGCTGTTGCGGAGAATTTCATATGGCATGGAACGTCCTTTGCCGCCATGCGGCGCGCTGCGGGAAGGTGTGTAATGAAAGAGGCAATGACATGACACCAGCCTAGCGGCGTTGTTGAGACGCTACCGTCTGTTACCGTACACACAGAAACGTTTGCAGGGGCAATCGACCGGGATGGCGCTTGCGGATACAATGCGGCAGATGACTAGCACCAAAAGCAATATTACACAGATGCCAATTTTCGATATTCCGCCAGACCAGGATGCGGCACGGCGCCTGGCCCTGCTGCGCCTGCTGGAACCGGGCCATGTGCCCGGCGCACTGGCCGCCGACATGCTGGCCGCGAATTTGCCTGGCCGGCATGTGCGCCAATTGCTGGCCCGGCTGCGCAGGCTGCGCGCCGCGCAGTCCAACCTGCTGCATTACGCCGGCGCTACCGAGGTCCAGGCGCAGCAGGAGTTTGGCGCCGCAATTGCCGCACTGAAGGCCGAACTGGCCAAGCGCCCGCATGTCCCCAACAAGCGGGAAGCGAAGGCGCTGCGTCAGGCGGCGGCGAAACAGCGCTGACATTTCGTCATTCCCATCACTTAACCAGTCGAGACCCCATGCCACGATTCCATCCTTGCCACTTGCTGTTCAGCGCGCTGCTGTGCATCACGGCGCCTGCCGCCACCGCCATTGAACCAGCACTGCCCGCCGCCACGCCGCTGGTCATCGGCGAGAGCTTTACCATCGCCTCGACCGTGCTGGGCGAAACGCGCCATATCAATGTGTATGCGGCGCGCGCCTGGGATACGCCGCCGGACGCGCCACTGCCGGTGCTGTACATGCCCGACGGCGGCATCGCGGAGGATTTCCTGCACATCGCCGGCCTGCTGCAGGTGTCGGTGGCGAACGGCACCATGCGCCCGTTCCGGCTGGTCGGCATGGCAAACACCCAGCGCCGGCGCGACCTGACGGGCCCCACCGAGGATGCCAAGGACCGCGCCATCGCGCCGGTGGTCGGTGGCGCGGCGGCCTACCGCAGCTTTATCCGCGACGAACTGATGCCGCAGGTGCGCCAGCGCTACCGTGGCACCGGTGAAACGGCCATCGTCGGCGAATCGCTGGCGGGCCTGTTTGTGGTGGAAACCTTGCTGCTCGAACCGCAGCTGTTCGACCATTACCTGGCGTTCGACCCCAGCCTGTGGTGGAACCGCGGGTTTCTGCCCAGCCAGGCCGCCGCGCTGCTGGCCAAGCAAGGCGGCAGCAAACATAGTCTGTATATCGCCAGCAGCAACGAAGCGGGCATTGCCAGCGAAGTGCAACGCCTGGCCACGGTGCTGACACAGTCCGCGCCCAAGGGGCTGGACTGGCAGGTGGAAAGCATGCCGCAGGAAAGCCATGGCACGATTTACCACCCCGCCGCCCTGAAGGCCTTTCGCGCCGTATTTGCGCCGAAGATGGACAAACTGTAATCGTCGCCGCAGGTCATGGGAAGGGCCGCGCCGGTAAAATGCAGGCCCGCCCCCAGCAAGGATTTCCATGACCTTATTGCAGCTGTTTATCCTCTCCGTTGTCCAGGGCTTTGCCGAACTGCTGCCCGTATCGAGCTCCGCCCACGTCATCATGGCGGAAAAGCTGATGGGGCTCGATCCCACCTCGCCCGAACTGACCATGCTGCTGGTGATGCTGCACACCGGCACCATGTTCGCCGTCATCGTGTATTTCTGGGCCTCATGGCGCAAGACGTATTTCAGCTCGGGCGCGGCCCTGCGCGGCAATCTGCTGTTGCTGGCGGCGGCGACCTTGATGACGGGCATCGTCGGCTACGGCCTGCTGAAACTGATCACCCATGTGGTGATGGCCGGCACGCCGGGCTTCGAGATCGAACACCTGTTCGGCAACGCCAGGCTGATGGCCGCCGCGCTGGCCGCCGCCGGCGTGCTGATCATGCTGTCGTCGCGGCTGCAAGCGCGCCACGATGGCGCGTTGACCTTGCCGCGCGCCATGCTGGTCGGCGCGGTGCAAGGCCTGTGTCTGCCATTTCGCGGCTTTTCGCGCTCCGGCGCCACCATTTCCACGGCGATCGCCGTCGGCGTGCCGCAGCGGCGCGCCGAGGAATTCAGCTTCGCGCTGGCGGTGGTGCTGACGCCGGCCGTGCTGGCCAAGGAAGGCTGGCGCTTTTACCAGGCCGTCAACACCGGCGCGGCCGGCCATGGCGCGCCCCTGGCGCACCTGCTGGCGCCGAGCTTGCTGGGCATGTGTTTGTCCTTTGTGGCCGGGCTGCTGGCGCTGCGCTGGCTGTCGCGCTGGCTGGAACAGGGGCGCTGGCATTTGTTTGGCGTATATTGCCTGGCCGCCTCGGCAGTAGTGCTGTGGGTAGGGTAAAATCGCGGCGGGCCGTTTTGGGCCCGTCCATCCCAGCCAGGTATTACTGAAAGCCAACGATGAATTTTGCCGCCACTGCCGCCCTCTCGCTCGCCATGTCCACCGACGCCTTTGCCGCCGCCGTCGGCAAGGGCGCCGCGCTGCACAAGCCACAATGGCGCGAGGCGCTGCGCACCGGCCTGATCTTCGGCGTGATCGAGTCGATCACGCCGCTGATCGGCTGGGCCCTGGGCCGCGTGGCCGCGCCCTACGTGGCCGCCTGGGATCACTGGCTGGCGTTCAGCCTGCTGGGCATCATCGGCGTGCTGATGATACGCAATGCCTTGTCCAATGCCGAAGAAGAAGAGGAACCGGCACGCAGCCATTCCTTCTGGGTGCTGGCTGTCACCGGCTTTGCCACCAGCATCGACGCCATGGTGGTGGGCGCGGGCCTGGCTTTGCTGGGCGCCAATATCCTGGTCACGGCCGCCGCCATCGGCTTTTCCACGTTCGTGATGGTCACCATCGGCGTGATGCTGGGCCGCGTGCTGGGCACGGTGGCCGGCCGGCGCGCCGAACTGGTAGGTGGTTTGATCCTGATCGTGATCGGCTGCCTGATCCTGTACGAACACCTGGGTCACCCGGCTGCCTGAGCGCCTCTGCCAGTTTTCCTTGCCAGCTTTCCCTGTTCAGCACCACCGCCATCGATTATGATGCAGACACTGCCGCAACAGACGGCAGCCTTGTTGTATTGTCCTGCCATAGCGCCCTGAAAGCAGCAACCATGAATCAGTTCAATGAAGGCGATATCGTCCGGGTCAAATGCGGTGGCCCCGACATGACGGTGGTATGTGTCGATAACAATTATTTCTCGCAAGACGACAAACCGCTGGCCGTCTTCTGCATCTACGAAAAAGACCATTTCCTGTTCGAACAGGCATATCCCGAATATGCGCTCGACATCGTGCGCTACGAGCGGCGGCGCTATACGCGCGAAGACCAGCAGACTGGCAGTTAAGTACGCGAACGCACACAGACACCCTTGCACGCATGCTAGATTCATGACTCTGTGTTGAACCACCGCGAGGAGACTGTCATGGAAACGCTGGAACTGCTGTTTGCGTCCCTGGTCAGGGAAACCGCCGAGTCCATCCGTGATCGCCATCTGCCGTTTGCCATCAAGAATGACGAGGCCGCTTGTTTTGCGTGGATGGATGCTCATCCGGTGTCAGGCTATGTGCAGGAAGCCTACCGTGAAATCGAGGAAACGGCGCTGCAGATCCGCGCCATACGCGCCGGTTGATCGCCTGGCGGCAGCGGTTATAATGCCGCGTTGATATGGTTGCCTGAGTGAACGAATGGAAGATGTGAACGTACCGCTGGTGTTTCTGATCGCCTGCGCGCTGATCGCCTTGCTGGCCAAAAAGAACGGCCATTCCGGCTACTGGTTTTTTCTCGCCGCCATCCTGCCCAGCGTGCCGCTGTTGCTGCTGTTGCCGCACGTGGTGGGCGCCGACCTGGCCATGCAGCCGGCCGTGAGGCTGCCGGTGGCACTGCTGGCGCCATTTGTCTGCCTGCTGTGCGCCTTGCGGCGCAAGCGTCAGCGCTGAACCGGCTCAACGCATCGGTGCGCTGTCGGCCAGGCGCCAGCCGATGGACAAGGCCACTTGCTGCGCCTCTTTTTCGTTGCTGCAATCATCATAATCGCAGGTGTCCTCATACGCGCCGCAGGCATGATTCTGGCTGATGAACGAGCCTACCCAGCGGCCGTCACGGCGCTGGGAAGCGGTTGCACTGATGGTGAATCCTTTGTGGATGGTGGGATTTTCCAACGACATCATAATTTCCTCCGCTAAAAAAACGTCAGCCACCTGACTTGACTCCAGTGTGCCGCAACGCAGCATCATGGTCTGTACGCTTGCCCACATTCCGCGCATGCGAACCCGGTTGACGCCCGGATCGGGTATGATTTCGCCATGTGTGGACGATTTGATCAGAACGACACGGCGCGCACGCAGGCCGCCAGTTTCGGCTGGACCGACGCTGTCTTCGACAGCGAGGCCGAACCGCACCTGAATGTGTCGCCCGGCACCTACCGCCCGGTGATGCATATCGAAAACGGCGTACGCCGTGTCGATGATGTGTTCTGGGGCTACCGCCCCGCCTGGGCCACCGCCGCCGAACCGGCGCCGGGCAGGAAGAAAATCCCGATCGCCATCAACGCCCGCCTGGAAAAACTGGCCGGCAGCTATTGGAAACCCTTGCTGCGCAACGGGCGCGGCATCGTCTGCGTGCACGGCTGGTATGAATGGACCGGTGAAAAAGGCGCGAAGCAACCCTGGCATATCCACCGCCGCGACCGCGAACCCTTGTTCCTGCTGGTCCTGGCGCACTTTGGCCCGTTCAAGCACCACCGCGAGGAATCTGGGTTCGTGCTGATCACGGCCGACAGCCTGGGCGGCATGGTCGACATCCATGACCGGCGGCCGGTGGCCGTCAGCTGCGAAGACGCGCACCGCTGGCTGAATCCCGCACTGACGCCGGACGCAGCGCTGCACCTGGCGCGCACCTGCATGCTGGATGCCGAACTGTTCGCATGGCATGCGGTCGACAACCCGCTGGTGCCGGCGGCCCGCGCCAGAAAGACGCCGGCGCCACCCCCGGGACAGGCATCGTTCGACTGGAATGCGGACTGATCTCTAGCGCGCCAGGCGCCGCCACAACGCCTCGACCGGCCCCTGCCTGAAACGCGCCAGCCAGCAGCGGCTGATAACTATTTGCGCCACCATGATGGCCAGCGCCAGGGCCAGCATCTCGATCGGGCGCAGGCGCGCGCCCCATGCCAGTCCCCAGCCTTGCAACAAAAAGGTGCCCAGCAGCGACTGCGCCAGGTAATTGCTGAGCGCCATGCGCCCGACCGGCGCCAGCCAACGCGCCAGCGCCGCCATCAGCGCGGGACCGGCCAGCATCAAGGACGCCACATAGCCGGCCGCCAGCAGCGGCCCGCCTGCATACAGCAGCAGCTCGAACAGCGTGCTGTTGTAGTTTGTTTGATATGGATCAATTGTTTGCTGCAGCAGCACCGTGGCGGCCAACAAGTTGAACGGCAAGCCCAGCCCCAGCCCAACGGCGAGCACGCGGTGCCACACATGGCGATGGCGCCGCGGCTCGGTCAGCCAGCCCAGGCGCACCGACAAGATGCCCAGCGAGAACAGCACGATGACATGCGGCAGCATCACGATCACGAACAGCATCTGCATGGCGTAGTCGCGCACGCGCAGGGCCGCCACCGCCAGCAGGCCGCCCTCGGTATAGATGGCATAGCGGCCGGCAAACTCCTGCAACTGGCGCGTGGTGTCATCCGCGGTCATGCTGGGGCTGACCGGATACAGCAAGGCCATGAACAGCAGGAAGCCGCCCGCCAGCAGCCAGGCCAGGTTACGGACGCGGCCCAGCCTGGCGGATGCCAGCGACAGGATCAGCATGCCGCCCAGCGCATAGGAACTGAGCACGTCGCCGCTCCAGATCAAAAAACCATGCAGCAGGCCGATCAGCAGCAGCCAGCGCAGCCGCCGCTGGTAGGCAGCTTGCGCGGCCTGCCAGCTGCCCAGCTGCTGCCTGAGCGAGCGCGTATGCAGCGCAAAGCCGGCGCCGAACAGGAAGGCAAAGATGGGGTAGAACTTGAACTCGGCAAAGGCCGCCACCAGGAAGATGGCGGCCTGGTCCAGCCATGGCGCCGGTGTGGGCAAGGTGCCGTAGCGCAAGGACAAGGTGCCCCAGGCAAAGCCCCATATATTGACCAGCAGGATGCCGAACACGGCGATGCCGCGCAGCACATCGAGTTGCGCCAGCCGGCCCGGCCGCACGCTCATCGGCTGGCGCGCGCCAGGGTCGGATAATCCTCTACCCGCAGGGTGAAACCGGCGTCATTCGAGCGCAAGTGCGCGTGGCCGCCGAACGGCAAGGTCACGCGGCGGCGGATATGGCCGAATTCCAGGCCCGTCAGCACCGGCACGGGCAGGTGTCCACGCACATAGGCCAGCATGGCCTCGAAATCGTAGCCGTTCTCCATCGGCCCCAGTTTATAGCCTGAAAAGTCGCCCAGCAGCACGGCTTGCTGGCGGCCAAGCACGCCCGCATGCAGCAGTTGCAGCAGCATGCGCTCGACCCGGTAGGGGTGCTCGTTGACATCTTCCAGGAACAGGATGCCGCCGTCGATCTGGGGGAAATACGGCGTGCCCAGCAGATGCACCAGCATGGCCAGGTTGCCGCCCCACAGCTTGCCACGCACATCGACCTGGGGATTGCCATTCGATACGCCCGTGACGGTATGCGTGGGACCTGCCAGGCAGGACCACAGCTGGTCCAGGGTAAATTGTTCCGGCTCGTCGCGCACAAAATCATCGCAGATCATGGGGCCGGCAAAACTGGCGCGGCCGGTCCTGGCCATCAGGCCCATGTGGAAGGCCGTGAAATCGCTGTAGCCGACAAACAGCTTGCCGCTGTCGGCCATGGCCTGGAAATCGATCTCGGGCAGGATGCGGCTGATACCGTAGCTGCCGCGCAAGGCCAGCACCACCTGCACTTCGGGGTCCTGCGCGGCGGCATTGAGTTGCGCCAGGCGCCCTGCTTCCGTGCCGCCGAAGCGCTGGAACTTGTGCGCCGGATCGTAGTAATTGTGGACGGTGGCGCCTTGCGCCTGCAGGCGGGCGATGCCGCGCGCCAGCGCCGCCTCGTCGGGCGCGTAACCGCCGGGCGCCACGATGGCGATGCCGATTTCAGGAGTACTCAATATAGTGGTTCCGGACAGTGGAGGAGTGTTCCGCTCAGGCTGGCTGCGAGCGCATCTGGGGCGCCATCTTACCGTGCAGATGCACATCGATCAAGGCGAGGATGCGTTCGATCAGCTGTGGCGGCAGGTCGTGGCCCATGCCTTCGATCACTTCCAGCCGCGCGCCCGGAATCAGCGAGGCCGTATCGATGCCGCAGGCGAGCGGGATCAAGGGGTCGGCCGCGCCGTGTATCACCAGGGTCGGGCAGGCAATGGTGGGCAGCAGGGCCACCCGGTCGCCCGAGGCGCCGATGGCCACCATCTGGCGCAGCACGCCATCGGGACAGTTGGCGCGGGCCAGCGCCAGCGCGATACGCTGGTGCAGCACCTTGTCGGCAACGGGATAAGCGGGGCTGCCCAGGGCGCGCACGGTGGCAGCCATATGCGCCACCAGTTCGGCCTGGCTGGCGTCCGCCTTCGGACGTTTCATCAAGGCATTACGCGCCACCCTGGTCGGGCCAGGCAAGCCGCGCCGGCTGCTGCTCGACATGATGGACACCAGGCTCGGCACGCGCTCGGGGGCGCGCGCCGCCATCACTTGCGCGATCATGCCGCCCATCGACACGCCGACCAGGTGGGCCTGGGCGATACCCAGGGCCGACAGCAGGCCCAGCGCATCGTTGGCCATGTCGTCGAGCGTATAGGAACTTTTCAGAGGCCAGCCCAGTTTGCTTTTCAGATAGGCCAGTGGCAGGCTGGGCTTGCCGGCATGCGTCATCTTGCTCGACAGCCCGACGTCGCGGTTGTCGAAGCGGATCACGCGAAAGCCCTGTTCGACGATGCCGTCGACAAAGGCGTCTGGCCAGGCGACCAGCTGCATGCCCAGGCCCATGATGAGCAGCACGCAGGGGTCTTGCGGATCGCCATGGCTTTCGTAAGCGATATCGAGGCCGTTGGCCTGGGTAGTTGCCATGATTGCCTTTCCGTTCAACGGCCGCGAGCACCAGCGCCGCGGCCGTGGGATCAGCATAGCATTTTACGGCTGGAACGGCATTACTTGACGCGCGGCAGGCTATCGGCCAGGTCGTTCCACGCTTGCGGCTGCGGCTTGCCGCGCTCGCGCACGCCGAAGAAGGTCAGCACCTGCGTGCCTTCCTTGTCGAAAAACTCGATCGAGGTCACGCCGCCGCGCTTGACGACCCAGCCGCTGCGCAGGGCCGTGTCGCGGATATGCAGGTTGAAGTCGGGATCGAGCACATTATAAAAACCGCCGGCGGCCATGGTTTTTGCTATCTTGCCACTGTAGATCTGCGTCAGGCCCTGGTTGCCGAGGAAGACCATGATGGCGACCTTGTCTTTCGCCGCCTTGTCGAGCAAGGTGCGCAGCGCTTCCGGCGTCACGCGTTCGACCATGCCGGCCGGCGCCAAACGCAGCGCCTGTTCGCGGGTGAGTTTGAATTCACGCAGGATTTGCGCAAACTGGTGCACGTCCGTCATCTCTTTCCAGGCCAGCTGGAATTCCTTCAGGTCGACCTCGGCGTCGGGCTTTTCCGCCGGCCTGGCCACGGCGGCCAGCACGTTCAGCTGGCTGTCCTGCTGCGGCGCGCGGAATGTGGCCACCAGCTGGTCGAACACGGCCACGCCCGCCTCGCTGCGCACATAGACCTTGTGTACCGAGTCGCCCTGGGCGTCAAAAAATTGCAGGCTGCGCGACAGCTTGCCGTCGCGGCCCGGCTGGGCCACGGCAAACGCGTATTTCCAGTTTTCAAAGTGAAAGCGCAGGTCGATCGCGCCGCCCAGGTAGCCGCCGGCGATATTGCGCTCGCGCGCTTCTTTTTCGGGATCCTGCTTGGCATCGGTCTGGTCCGACTTGTCGCCGGCCTGCTTGAATTTGCTGGCAACGCCGGTGGTTTCGATCACACCGTTTTCATTGCGCGTGATGGCTTGCACCAGGCCCAGGTCCAGCGCGGCGCGCATGATTTCGCGCGGCTGGTTGCCATCGGCCTGCAGGCGCGTGACGCCCTGGCCGAGATTGGTCGCCAGCAGCTGCGCTTCCGAGGCGCCCAGGGCGCGCGCCGCATCGCGGATCTGCAGCTTGGGCTGCTCGGTGCGCAAGGTGGACCAGCGTTCCGCCAGGTTGGCTGGGGCCTGTGCTGAGGAAACGTTTGCGATCAGCAGGCTGCCTAGCAGGGAAAGAACGAGTTTGGATAAGGTCATGAATAGTCCATGTTGTTGAACAAGAAAAGAGCGGCACGGATAGCGCCGCTCCTGGTGAAAAACTGCTTAGTAATTGACGCTCAGGCTGGCCGCCACATTACGGCCCGGCTTGGCATAGCGCTGGATTTCGCTGAGGTTGGCCGCCGACGTGCCGGCCGCCAAGGTGCGCGAGGCGGCGTAGTCCCAGTACTTGCGGTCCGTCAGGTTGTACACGCCAACGATGATCTTCGCGTTCTTGTGCACGTTCCAGTAGGTCGACAGGTCAAAGATGGTATATGCCGGCACCTTGTAGCGGGCCGTCGTCACGCCCGAAATCACGTCATTGGGCGCCTGCTTGCTGTCCGCATGCACGGCCGTCAGCGCCAGGCCGAACAGCTGGTTCGCGTGGTCGTAGCCGAAGGTCAAGGCAGTCTTGGCCGGCGCCACCGAAGCCAGGCCGTCGCGCAAACCGGTCTGGCTATTGGTGGCGCGGCCCTTGGCCACGCCGGTGGCCAGCTCAAACCGATAGCCTTGCAAACCTGGCGCAAACGCGCCCAGTTGCGCGCGCAGCGCCAGCTCGCCGCCTCAGGTGCGGGCGTTGCCGACATTTTCAGGACGGAACAGGCCTTGCACGATGGTGGGGTAATTGACCGGATCCGGGTCCTGCCCCACGTATTCGACCATGTCCTTGTAGTCGGTACGGTAGACGGAAGCGTGCAGCGCCAGGCCTTTCACGACATCGCCCTTGACGCCCAGTTCATAGGCGTTGCTGGTTTCCTTGCGCAGGTTTGGGTTGCCCAGCACGGCGTAACCGGTGCCGGTGCCCGTGTAGCTGAACGAATCATAGGTGCCGGTACGCTCGGCCGCCGTCGGCAAGCGCGTGCCGCGGCTGAACGTGGCATAGGCGTCGATCTGCGGCAGCACTTCCACCGACAGGGCCAGGCTCGGCGTGACGGTGGTATCGCTTTCCTTGCGGATTTCCTTCGCCGCAGCCGGCACGGCGATCACATAGTTCTGCAGGTTTTTCGGATCCAGCGTGCGGCGTTCGACGCGCAGTCCCGGCGTCAGCACGGCCTTCTTGCCGCCCAGGCTGAAGGTGTAGTCGTCGCGCGCATACAGCGCCAGCTTGCTGCTGTCCATGTCGGCCATGCGGTTCTTGCGCGTGATCTGGTGCACGCCGGTGGCCACCACCGTACGGTCTTCCAGCCATGGGCGGCGCGCCTGGTTCTGTTCGATCTGCAGGCCATAGACCAGGGCATTGGCCTCATTGACCTGCTTGAATGCTTCGCTGGTCAGGCCGATGGTGTCATTCTTGAAACTGGTGTCGATGGCGCGCTGGTACAGCACCCGTTGCGAGATATAGCGCGCGTCGGTGTGGTCCTCGATCTTCGACTTCTGCACGTAGACCTTCGAGGTCAGGCGGTCGAACAGTGCCAGGTCCTTGAGCACCACGTCGTGGCCGAGGCTGACCCGGGTGCGGCGCGTGGTCGAATCCTGGAAGATGCCGTCCGGATAGCTGGCGGCGGTGATCTTGTTGTTGACGTCGCGCTTGTTCTTGCGCTCGAACATGTCGATCGTCAGGTCCAGCTTCTGCTCGCCCGGCAAGGCCCACACCAGCTTGGACAGCAAGGCGTTCGAGTGCCAGTCGTCCGGATTGACCGGCGTGCTGCCGGCGCTGTCGGTGGCGTCGCCATCGCGGCGCACATATACCGCCAGGCCCTGCAGGGTCGCGCCGATCTTGGCCGCGCCGGTCACGGTATGCGCATTGCTGCGGTTGGCGGTGGTGCGGCCGAATTTGTAGCCGACATACGTGTCCTGCCCCTCGCCCAGGTAGTCTTCCGGCGACTTGGTAATAAAGCTGACGCCGCCACCCAGGCCCGGGCTGGCGCCGCTGACGGCGGTGGTGCCCGAATCGATGCGCACTTCGCGGAACGTTTCGGGATCAAAATAATCGCGGCCGGTGCCAAAGGCGTTCAGGGTCGAGCCGTCCGGCTTCGGCGCCGCATCGGGCAGCGCAATGCCGTCGACGTCCAGGCTGACCCGGTTGCCTTCCAGGCCGCGGATGTTGTAGCCCGTATTGCCGGCGCCATCCCACACATTGCCGCCGCCCGAGTTGGCCACCGGCGCGCTGATCAACGGCTGGTAGCGCACGATGCCGCCCATTTCCGTCACGTTCTGGCGTTCCAGGTCTTCGCTGCGGATCACGGTCTTGCTGCCGGCGCGGCGCTCGTATTCCTGGCGCGAGTTGACGACGATTTCCGGAAAGGTCGGCAGTTTCGAGGGTTCCTGCGCGGCCGTGCCGGCATTCACGGCAACCGGCGCGGCGGTTTGGGCATGCGCCGGCAGCAGCGGCGCGGCAAACAGGCCCAGCAAGGCGGCGCGCAGCACCAGGTTGGGACGACGGGCGGGACGGAAAGCTTGGGATACGACAGGCGCAGCGCTACGCTGCAGTGGCACGATAGTCATGATGGTCCGGTGTCAGAGTAAAGGCTGGCTCAGACCGGGGCGCATCATGGGTGCGCGGGCAGTTCGCTGGCAAAGGGGAAGCAATACTGTGACACGAATCATTCTCATTTGAGAATGGCGATATCGTCCACGTACAGGTTATTTCGCAACAGTTATCAAAGAATATTAATTGCAGAGTGACTACATGTCACCCTGCCCTGCTTATTCCGCTTTTGCAGCGGCAAGCTTGCGCGCCTCGGCCTGGGCCCGGCGGCGCTCGACAAAAAACGCCCGCAGGAAGTCGCCGCACTCTTCCGACATCACGCCGCCGACAATCGCGGTCTGGTGATTCAGGGCCGGCTGGTCGAACAGGTTCAGCACCGAACCGCAGGCGCCCGTCTTGGGGTCGCTGGCGCCGAACACCACGCGCGACAGACGCGCATGCAGCATGGCGCCGGAGCACATCACGCACGGCTCCAGCGTCACGTACAGCTCGCAGCCGGGCAGCCGGTAGTTGCCGAGCTTTTCCGAGGCCGCGCGCAACGCCATGATTTCCGCGTGCGCGGTCGGATCATGTTTGCCGATGGGCTGGTTGTAGCCCACCGCGATCACCTCGCCATCCTTGACGACGACGGCGCCGACCGGCACTTCGCCCAGGTCCCAGGCGTGCTGCGCCTGGTCCAGCGCCAGCCGCATGTAGTGACGGTCAGTATCCGGCACCGGCGTTTCAGTCATCGGTCACTTCAGCCCAGCAATTCGGGGTTTCATGCAGCACCAGTTTGTGTAGGTGCAAGCCGGTGCCGAAATGGTCGGTAAACGCCGCCTTCAGGATCTCGAAAGCGATGCGCGCCAGGTTTTCCACGGTGGGAATGCGGTCGATGACGACAGTTTTATGGTCGGGCAGGCTGGCCAGGAAGTCGCGCACGGCCGTGTCTTTTTCATAGACCAGGAAGGCATGGTCCCAGACATCGACCAGGTGTTGCTTGGCCAGCGTCTTGACGTCGGAAAAGTCCATGATCATGCCGTTGTCGGAATTGCCTTCGGCTTCGATGACCTTGCCGACCAGGGTGATTTCCACCGTATAGCGGTGGCCGTGCAGGTTGCGGCACTGGCTTTTATGGTCGGGAATGCGGTGGCCCGCGTCGAATTCGAGCTTGCGTGTGATAGTCAGCATAGTGTTTTTATTAAGGTATTTGCAGGAGTTTATGGGTTTGCAGGCTCAGCTTCCATTTCGGATTGCTTTTGCAGGTCTCGATGGCCAGCTTCATGTTTTGCGCGGCCAGCAGGCCATCCATGGCTTGCACATAGAAATTCTCGAAGTCCAGCTGTTCGTAGGCGGCCAGGTCTTGCTGGAATTGCGGGATCACCACCTTGATCTCGTTGCCCTTGTGCACCACCAGGGTAGAACCCATCTTCGGGCTGACGCAGATCCAGTCCACGCCGTCGGGCACCGGCAAGGTGCCATTGGTTTCGATGGCAATCGTGAAACCGACCGCGTGCATGGCGGCGATCAGCGCGGTATCGAGTTGCAGCAGCGGCTCGCCGCCCGTAAACACCACGTATTTGCTGGCGGTGTAGCTGGTGGGCCACAGGCTGTCGATCAGCGCGGCCAGTTCCTGCGGCGTCTTGAACTTGCCGCCCAGTTCACCGTCGGTGCCCACGAAATCCGTGTCGCAGAACTGGCACACGGCGCTGGCGCGGTCGCTTTCGCGGCCGGTCCACAGGTTGCAGCCCGAAAAGCGGCAGAACACGGCGGGACGGCCCGCATGCGCACCTTCGCCCTGCAGGGTGTAAAAAATCTCTTTGATGCTATAAGTCACTGTATTTCCTAAGAGCGGGCCGGCGCCCTCGCGCATGGGCGGGCAAACCTGGCCTGGGCCGCAAAAGCCGATTGACAACCCTCTATTATAAGCTGGCGCGGCGCTTCCCGTGCAAACGCCGTGCCGGCCATGGCCTGGGCACGGAAACAACACTCGCCACCTGCAGTGCAGCATTTTGCGCCCGGTTTGCGCCGGCGCAAACCGGGCCGCTTCCCGCAACTGTATTTTTAATTAATGATATTGCCGAATGGAAAACACCTTGCGCCCGGGGAACTGCATGCCTGCCGCCAGCGAGTCCGCGAACCACCTTGTCAACCTGCTCAGCGCGTGCGCCGTGCTGCTGGGCGTGATCGCCCTGCTGCTGCTGTGGCGCCTGCGTGAGCTGTACGCGCAAATGCAGGACGACCAGGTAACGCTGCAGCGAGCGGAACACGCGCTGCATCTGGCCCGTCGCCAGCTTGACCAGATGGCCGCTGACCGGCAACACATCCAGGCCCGGGAGCGCCGCCGCCTGGCGCGCGACTTGCACGATGACCTGGGCCAGTATCTGCTGACGCTCAAAATGGATGTCGCCAGCTTGCAGGCCCATGCCGACGGCACCACCAGCCGCCTGGCCCACACCATGCAGTTCATGGCCGGCAATATCGACAAGAGCATCGCGGCCTTGCGCTGCGTGATCGCCGGCCTGCGCCCTCCAGCGCTGGAGCAGGGTCCGCAAGCCGCCCTGCGTCAACTGCTGGCGGAGTTCACGCGCGCCACCGGCATTCCCGTCAAACACGCCTTCGTGCTGGCCGATGCACACCAGGCCAGCCTGGGCTTGCATGAAACCGTGCTGTACCGCGCACTGCAGGAAGCGCTGGCCAATATCGCGCGCCATGCGCAGGCCACGCAGGTGCAGGTGCGCCTGCAATGCCAGGGCAGCTTGCTGCAACTGTATATCGCCGACAATGGCATCGGCATGCGCGACGTGACGGCGCGCACCGGCTGTGGACTGGCCGGCATGGAAGAACGCCTGCAGGAAGCGGGCGGCGTGCTGCGCCTCGCCAGCCGGGTCGGTGCCGGCACCACCTTGCAGCTGTCGCTGCCGATGCTGGCCGGGCAAGGCGCAGCGCCGGTCCGAGTCGCTTGACGATGGCTATTTATTGCCATTTATCAATATCTATTACTTGCCGCACTGCATCATTAACCCCTGCCCACTCCCGCCACCACCTCACGCAAGGAAGCACCCATGCCGGACACCCACGCAAGCATGCATGCGGCGCCAGCAGCGCCTTATGCCGCATCGCATGATTTTGCCGTCAAGATGATGGAAATGCTGGTCGTACCGACCTTTGTCCTCGATGCCCACGGCAAGATCATGATCTGGAACCGCGCCTGCGAACAGCTGACGGGCGTGCCGGCCGCCGAGGTGCTCGGTGGCGACCAGCACTGGCGCTGCTTCTATGCGCAGCGGCGGCCGACCCTGGCCGACCTGCTGCTGGCCGGACACGGCAACACGCTGCCCGTGCCTGCCGGCCAGCAGTCCTGCCGCAGCGGCACCGGCGAGAACCTGTGCGCCGAAAACTGGTGCGACATGCCGCGCACGGGCCGGCGCCGCTACCTGGCGGTGGACGCCAGCCCCATCTATGGCAAGCATGGCGAGCTGATCGCCGTGGTGGAAACCCTGCGCGACATCACCGAGGAGAAGCGCGCCCAGGCCGCGCTGGAACGCCTGGCCATGCACGACGGCCTGACGGGCCTGGCCAACCGCCGCTGTTTCGACGACACCGTGCAGGCGGAATGGCAACGCGCCCAGCGCCAGCAACTGCCCTTGTCCCTGCTGATGGTCGACGTCGACAATTTCAAGCAATACAACGACAGCCACGGCCACATGAAGGGCGACGATTGCCTGCGCAGGGTGGCCGGCGCGGTGGCCAGCGAGATGCGCAGCAACGACCTGGTGGCACGCTACGGCGGCGAAGAGTTCGCCGTGATCCTGCCAAACCAGTCCCTGAAAGGCGCCGCCATCGTGGCCGAGCGCATACGCCATCGCGTGGAGCGGCTGCGGTTGCCAAGCGACCATGCCGGCACGCCGTGCGTGACCGTCAGCATCGGCGCGGCCACCGCCCTGCCCGGCGTTGGCACGGAACCGGCGCAACTGATCCATACGGCCGACAGCGCGCTGTACCGCGCCAAGCACCTGGGCCGCAATCGCATCAGTTTGCCTGAAGTGGCAAGCTGCTGACATGCCACAAGACCAAATTTGATATATATTTGGTCGCATCAACCCAATCATGATGGGAGCCAGCATGGACGCCACCGAACGCATCAAACCCATTTCCTATTTAAAAGCCAATACGACCGAGATCGTCAGCGGTTTCGATAGTGGCCAGCATGATCCCATCATCATCACGCAAAATGGCGAAGCCAAGATGGTGGCGCTGTCCATGCACGCCTACCAGGAAAACAAGCGCCATTTGCGGCAATTGCGTGAACAGCATGCGTTCATGAAGCTGATCGCCATGGGCAATGCCGACATCGCGCGCGGCGACACCGTGACGGAAGACGATTTCCTGGCCCGGCTCGACCAGGATTGACATGACCCGCATCGTCATGCTGAAAAGTGCCGAGCTGGACTTCAAGGAACTGTGCCATGACTTCAAGGCCCGTCATGGCGCGCCAGCCTGTGCGGCATTCAGGGACTCCTTCAAAACCTTGCTGACGGACCTGAACAGTCTCCCGACAGCGGCGCACCCGTCACCGAAGCCACTGCCGTCGGCATGCTGATACGCCAGCGCATGTGCGAGCAGGTGCGCGTCGTGTATCACCATGAGCAGGCCGGCGAAACGATTTATATCCGCATGTTCCTGCTCACCCAGCGCAACTTCCTCGAACACCTGACCAACCGCATACTGCGCCCCGGCTTTTGACACGCTCGGCTTCCCCTATGCACGACAGCAAGATTATTCTATGCTGCGGCGTTGCACTTTCAACTTATCCCGAAAGAAGGAGCCCTACGTGTCAAGAATGATTCCTGCATTTGCCCTGGCTTTGTCGGCCATGGCGTCATCCGCCATCGCCCAGCAAGCGGCCACCACCCCGCCGGGCAAACCTGCCAGCGCCAACAGCGCTGCCGCCGCCAGGGCCGACCTGCTGCCGTTCAGGGCGACCGAAAAAACGCTGGCCAATGGCCTGAAAATCATCGTCGTGCCGACCGGTTTTCCGAATATCGTCTCGCTGCAGATTCCCGTCCAGACCGGTTCGCGCAATGAAGTCGAGCCGGGCAAGTCCGGCTTTGCGCATTTCTTCGAGCATATGATGTTCCGCGGCACCAAGGCTTATCCGCCCGAGCAATACCAGGAGATCATCACCAGGGCCGGCGCGCGCCAGAACGCCTACACCAGCGACGACCTGACCAATTACCACACCACCTTCGCGAAAGACGACCTGGAAACCGTGCTGAAGGTGGAAGCGGACCGCTTCCAGCACCTCGATTATCCGGAAGACGCCTTCAAGACCGAATCGCGCGCCGTGCTGGGCGAGTACAACAAGAACAGCGCCAATCCGGTGTCGAAACTGTTCGAAGTGATGCGCGACAGCGCCTACACCACGCATACCTACAAGCATACGACGATGGGCTTCATCAAGGACATCGAAGACATGCCGAACCAGTACGCGTATTCGAAGCTGTTCTTCGACCGCTGGTACAGGCCGGAACGCACCACCATCATCATCGCCGGCGACGTCGAACCGCAAAAAGCCATCGCGCTGGTGGAAAAATACTGGAGCAAATGGCAGCGCGGCAAGCAGCAGGCGGCCGTGCCAGCGGAACCGGCGCCACGCGGCCCCGTCTACAGCCATGTCGCCTGGCCGACGCCGACCCTGCCCTGGGTGGCGGTGGGCTTCCACGCACCGGCGTTTTCCGTGAAAGACAAGGACCAGGCCGCGCTGGCGACCCTGCTGTCGCTGTCGTTCGGCCGCACCTCGCCGTTGTACCAGCGCCTGGTGCAAAACGAACAGAAGGTCGATCAGTTGTTCGACATGACGCCGAACCGGGTCGATCCGACCCTGGCCGTGATCGGCGCGCGCGTGAAAAACATCGATGACGCCGTGTATGTACGCGACGCCATCCTGAAGACCGTGGCGCAATTGCGCGACACGCCAGTCAGCGACAAGGACCTGGCGGACGCCAAGTCGGCGCAAAAATACGGCTTGATCCGCTCGCTCGACAATACCGAGCAGATCGCCGGCACCCTGGCCTCCTACGTGCATTTCGACCGGTCTTATGCCACCATCAACCAGTACTACCGCCTGCTCGACACCCTCACGCCAGCCGACCTGCAAGCGGCCGCACGCGTCTACCTGACGGACGAGCGCCTGGTCGTCACCACCCTGTCGAACCAGGCCATGCCGGCCGCGATCGCCACCACGCCAAAGCTGGCCAGCCTGCTGCCGGCCGCGCCGACGGCGAAATTCGACGTGCTGGTGCAAAAATCGAGCTTGCCGCAAATCCGCTACAAGTTGCTGTTTACGGTAGGCTCGGCGCAGGACCCGCAGGGCAAGGAAGGCCTGGCCGCGCTGACGGCCGCGATGGTGGCCTCGGGCGGATCTGGCCAGCGCAAGATCGACGAGATCAACCAGGCCCTGTTCCCGCTGGCCGGCAGCTTCAGCCAGCAGACCGACAAGGAAATGACGACGTTTACGGGTGCCATCCACAAGGATAACTGGGCGCAGTTCAACCAGATCGCCCTGCCGCAGCTGCTGTCGCCGGGTTTCCGCGAGGATGATTTCCGCCGCCTCAAGGATGGCCAGAAGAACGCGTTGCTGCTGGACCTGAAGGACAACAACGAGGAAGAATTCGCCAAGGAACGCCTGCAAACCAATGTGTATGCGGGCACGCCGTATGGCCACCCGGTGCTGGGCACCCTGGCCGGCATCGAGGCAATCACCCTGGACGACGTGAAACAGTTCTGGAAGAGCGCCTACGCGCAAGGCGCGGTGAAAGTGGGCATCTCCGGCGACGTCAGCGACGCCATGACGGCCTCGCTGACGCAGGCGCTGGCGCAGCTCCCAAGCGGCCCCGGCTTGCCGGCCAGCGTAAAACCGGTGGGCCACAAGGCGCAGGGCCTGCAAGTGGAAATCATCGAAAAAAACACGCGCGCCACCGCGATTTCCTTCGGCCAGCCGCTCGACGTGACACGCACGCACCCCGACTTCCCTGCCCTGTGGCTGGCGAAAACCTGGCTCGGCGAACACCGCGCGTCGAACTCCTATCTGTACCAGCGCATCCGTGAAATCCGCGGCATGAATTATGGCGACTATGCGTATATCGAAGCCTTCCCGCGCGGCATGAACCAGTTCTTCCCCAGCCCCAACCTGGGCCGCAAGGCGCAGCTGTTTGAAATCTGGATCCGCCCGGTCGCGCCGGAAAACGCCCACTTCGCGCTGCGCGTGGCCTTGACGGAATTGGGCAAGCTGGTCGACAACGGCCTGACGCAGGAACAGTTCGAGACCACCCGCGGCTACCTGATGAAAAACGTCTTCGTGATGACCTCGACCCAGGACCAGCAACTGGGCTACGCGCTCGACTCGCAATGGTATGGCACGCCCGAGTTCACCAAGCTGATGCGCGATGGCCTGTCGAAGCTGACGGTGCTTGATGTCAACCGCGCCATCAAGCGGCACTTGTCGGCGCAGAACCTGTCGGTGGTGATGGTGGCCAAGGATGCGGCCGGCCTGAAGGAAAAGCTGGCCAGCGATGCGTTTTCGCCGATCAAGTACGACGGCAACAAGCCGCAAGCCTTGCTCGATGAAGACAAGGTGATCGGCGCGATGAAGCTGAACATCCAGCCGGAAGCCATCGTGGTGACGCCTGCGGCGCAGGTGTTCGCCAGGTAAGTTCGTCATCAAGGGCGGCGGCCACCCGATGGCCGCCGCAGGGCTCTCGCCCCGTCCAGCCTGCTGAAGCAGGCCGGTCACGTACCAGCCGGCGATTCGACCAGATTCGCCGGCACATCCCCTCCCCAATCTTCCACTACCCACACGTCTTGAAGAGCGCCGGTGTGCCGCTCATTTGCGTCTGATATGCATACCCATATCTCAACATGAATATTACTAATACTTGAATGAGATCAATTCACTTTACGCCTGTCAATAACTCGGCATAAAATACGCAATACTCATCATCACAGTTATTATAAATACTGTCGAGCGGCAAGAACAACAACAATATTTAAAACACTGAATAAACCTATTCAGATTTTTCGCAGAAATCAGGACACAGATCACCATGAGCAAAGATTTTACCTTCAGCATCAAAAGCATTTGTTTCGATGAAAACTATCATCCGGCAGATAATACGCGCATGACGACCAATTTTGCCAATCTGGCCAGAGGACTAAGCCGCCAGGAAAACCTGCGCAATACGCTGAGAATGATCGCCAATCGTTTCAACAACCTGGCGCATTGGGACAACCCGAACGGCGATCGTTACGCTGTCGAGCTCGACATCATTTCGGTCGAGATGAATATTGATGCCGAAGGCAGCAATAATGCGCTGCCTTTGATCGAGATATTGAAACCGAATATCATCGACAAAAAAACCGGCGAGCGCATTGATGGCATTGCAGGCAATAACTTTTCATCCTACGTGCGCGACTACGACTTCAGCGTGCTGCTGCCAGAGCACAACAATAACAAATCCAGCTTCAGCACGCCCGATAATTTCGGCGATTTCCATGGCAAGCTGTTCAAGCACTTTGTCAACTCAAGCACTTACCAGGAGCATTTCAAGAAGCCGCCGGTGATCTGCATCAGCGCCTCGAGCAGCAAGACCTATCATCGGACCGAGAATCAGCATCCCATCCTGGGGGTCGAGTATCAACAAAATGAATTCTCGTCGACGGATCAGTATTTCGAAAAAATGGGCATGCAGGTGCGCTATTTCATGCCGCCCAACAGTTCCGCACCGCTGGCTTTTTATTTTATCGGCGACCTGCTTGGCGACTACACGAATCTTGAGCTGATCGGCACCATCAGCACGATGGAAACATTCCAGAGGATTTACCGGCCCGAGATCTACAATGCCAATTCCGCGGCGGGAAAGCTTTATCAACCCAGCCTGAAGAACCAGGATTATTCATTGACGCAAATTGTCTATGACCGGGAAGAGCGCAGCCAGTTGGCTGTCAAGCAGGGAAAATATACGGAAGAGCACTTCATCAAGCCATACAAAAACATTCTCGAACAATGGGCTGCGAATTACGCGCTCTGATTAACCAAATACACAAAGTCATCCATCATGAAAAAATTATTGCCTACTTCAACTGCCGGCAGCTTGCCGAAACCTTCCTGGCTGGCAGAACCAGAAAAATTGTGGTCGCCCTGGAAACTGCAAGACGAAGAATTAATCGAGGGCAAACAAGATGCTCTGCGTTTGTCACTGCAGGAACAACAGCACGCGGGCATCGATATCGTCAGCGATGGCGAGCAGACCCGCCAGCATTTTGTCACCACGTTCATCGAGCATCTGAACGGCGTTGATTTTGAAAAACGCGAGACCGTCAGGATACGTGATCGCTATGATGCGAGCGTGCCGACAGTCGTCGGCGCCGTGAGCCGCCAGAAGCCGGTGTTTGTCGAAGACGCCAAGTTTCTACGCCGGCAGACCAGCCAACCGATCAAATGGGCCCTGCCGGGTCCGATGACGATGATCGATACGCTGTATGACAGCCACTACAAGAGCCGCGAAAAACTGGCCTGGGAATTTGCCAAGATCCTCAATCAGGAAGCCAGGGAACTGGAGGCCGCCGGCGTCGACATCATCCAGTTTGACGAACCCGCCTTCAATGTTTTCTTCGATGAGGTCAATGAGTGGGGGATTGCCACCCTGGAACGGGCGATTGAAGGGCTCAAATGCGAAACCGCCATCCATATTTGCTATGGCTACGGCATCAAGGCCAATACGGACTGGAAAAAGACGCTGGGCTCCGAGTGGCGCCAGTATGAAGAATCGTTCCCCAAGCTGCAGCAATCGAGTATCGACATCATCTCGCTGGAATGCCACAACTCGCTTGTTCCGATCGACCTGATTGAACTCATACGCGGCAAAAAAGTGATGGTCGGGGCGATTGACGTGGCCAGCAATACCGTCGAAACGCCAGAGGAAGTCGCCGCCACCCTGCGCAAGGCGCTGAAATTTGTCGATGCCGACAAGCTCTACCCTTCCACCAACTGTGGCATGGCGCCCTTGCCGCGTGACGTGGCAAGAGGCAAACTGAGTGCCCTCAGTGCGGGCGCAGCAATCATCCGCGCAGAACTCTCGCGCTAGTTTGCGCGGGCGCTGCTGATCCAGCAGTGGCGCCACCTGGCTGACGAGCAGATGGCCTTCCATTTGCTCGACCGCCTCAACTTCCAGCATTTTTTCGGGCGGCGCCACGGCAGCCCGATTCCCGTCCTCACCACAGCCTGATCCAGGCAAGTACCGCGACGGCGGCACCATCTACCCGCAATCGTATTGCTACTACGGGACCGTCCAGCCAGGCGATGCCGGCAGCCGCAGCACGGCCGCGCCGCGCCGCGCCGTATGATCCGGGTTACGCCACCACCGGCTACAACGAAGGCCTGCATAACAACTATGGCCGTTACTTCTCCTTCAATGCCCGCTACACGTTTTAATTAAACGCAGCGGTAGTAACAAGCGGACGCCTCCCTCGGGAGGCGTTTTTATTGGCCACGCGCTTTGCGCCGTCCCAGCGCGGCGGCGGCCAGCAGCACCGCCGTCGCCGCCACCGCATACGGCGCCCCCGCATGCAGGCCATACAGCCAGGCGCCCGCCAGCGGACCGCCCATGCGCGCAATCGACTGTTGCGCCTGGTTCGCGCCCTGCACCTCGCCCTGGCGTCCGGCCGGCGCCGCGTCGGCGATCAGCGCGCTGACGGACGGCTGGAACAGGCCGTCGCCGAAGGTGAACATGGCGATGCCGCAGGCCAGCAGCGGCAGCACGGGAAACAGGCCCAGCAGTGCCAGCAGCAGCAAGCCGCACGCATTGATCAGCAGGCCGGCCGTGGCGACGCGCCGTTCGCCAAAGCGTGGCAGCAGCCAGGTCGCCACCAGCCCCTGGCTGACGATATCCATCACGCCGATACCGGCCAGCACGAAACCGATGGCGGCGGGCCCGAAAGCGAGCAACTCCTTCAGCATCACCGCCAGGTTCGATTGCAGCACCACGCTGCCGAAGGCAAAACAGAACACCACGCCGAACAGCAGGCGCAAGCGCCGTTCACGCAGGGCTGCGGCCAGCTGGCTGATGGCGTTGAAGCGGCCGCCTTGAGGGGGCGCACTGCGCTTGCCAGGAGGCAGGCTTTCCGGCAGGTAGCGCTGGACCAGCCAGGCGTTCACCAGCGCCAGCGCGCTGGCGCCATACAGCGGCGCGGACAATGATAGCTGCCCCAGCAAGCCGCCAAGCACCGGCCCCAGCATGAAACCGAGGCCACCGGCCATGCCCAGCAGGCCAAACGCGGGGCCACGCTCGGCCGGGGCATGGGTATCGGCGACATAGGCGTACAGAGTGGAAATACTGCCGGCCGTCAGGCCTTCCATCACACGGCCCAGTACCAGCACCCACAGCGCGCCGCCGATGCCGAACACGGCAAAACCGATGGCCGAGCCGCACAGCGACAGCAGCAGTACCGGGCGCCGGCCATGGCGGTCGCTCAGCGCGCCCAGCACGGGCGCGGCAACAAACGAACACAGCGCATGCACGGCCAAGATCAGCGCGACCCAGAAAGCGACCTCGCCGGCGGCAACATAACGCGCCACCGAGAACGGCAGCACGGGAATAATCAGGGTAAAACCGGCGAAATTGAGAAAGACGGACAGCAGCAAAATGCCGGTGCGGCCCTTGAAGATGGCGGTGAAACGGGTGGCGAGCGAGGTCGCCGCTTGGGGATGATGCATGTACTGCTCCTGGGCTTGGCCCGACCGGAGCGGTTCATCGACATGAGAACCACACGGACGAACCACGGACGCCAAACGGCATCCAGATTCGTCGAGGGGACTCATGCATAAAGCAAGGAACAGAACTTTCACCTGTAACAATGAAAGGATTTGGGCTTACCTATGACCAAATCTGCCTTTTCCGACAAGGGCATTCTAGGGCATGCGGAAAAAAATTGCCAGACAGATCCGCGGTCAGTGGCCGGCGCGCGACACCATGCCGTCCAGGATCAGGTCGATTCCCACCAGAAAATCAGCACGGTCGTCGTGCGCGCTCATCTGCGCCGCGACACTGCGCACGAAGGGATAGGCTTGCGCATCGAGCTGCGACCAGCTGGCGGCCACCGCACCCAGTACCTCGGCCCGGCCGGCGCCGCGCAGACGGGCGGCCTGGGCGTTGGCGGCGTTCTGGCCGCCGACGCCGAGTATGTAGTTCAGCAAAGCCGAGATGGTGGCCCAGTGTTTTTCCGGTGCCACGCCCAGCGCGCGCACCTGCTGGCCCAGGCATTCGATAATGCGCACCATCGTCAATTGCCCCGCCGTCCAGGTCAGCGCCGCACCGATCCAGGGGTGCGCATCCATCGCGTCGAACATGGCCAGCGCCACGCCGCGCACGGTCTGTGCGGGTGCCGCGCCAGCCGCGCCCAGCTCCACCGTGCGCGACACGATGGCGTCGCAGGCCGCCACCAGCAGGTCGTGCTTGCTGGCGATATACCCGTAGATGGCGCCCGGCCCGGTGGCCAGCCGTTCGGACAGGGTGCGGAAGGTCAGCGCGGCCTCGCCCCCGCTGTCGAGCAACTCGATCGAGGCGGCAATGATGCGCTCGCGCGACAGCGCATCGTCGCGGCGGGGGCGGCGTGGTGTTTTTTCAGTCATGCCGCATCTTGACACAAATGGAATTCCATTCCAATATATTGGAACGACGTTCCAAACTATGATCAACCAGGAAAAACCACCATGAAAACACCGGTCACCATTATCGGCGCGGGCCTGGGCGGCCTCGTGCTGGCCCGCGTGCTGCATCTGCACGGCATCGCCGCCACGGTCTACGAAGCGGAAGCCTGCGCCACTTCGCGCGCGCAGGGCGGCATGCTCGACATCCATGACTACAACGGCCAGCTGGCCCTGCAGGCGGCGGGGCTGATGGCACAATTTCACGCGCTGATCCTGGAAGGCCGGCAGGCGATGCGCGTGCTGGAGCGCGACGGCACCGTCCTGCTCGACGAACCCGACGATGGTTCGGGCACGCGCCCGGAAGTACAGCGTGGCGAGCTGCGGCAAATGTTGCTCGACTCCTTGCCTGCCGGTACCGTGCAATGGAATCACAAGGTCAGCAGTGTGGCTGCGCTGGGCAATGGCCGTCACGCCGTCGCGTTTGCGCATGGGGCCACAGTTGAAACGTCATTGCTGGTGGGCGCCGACGGCGCCTGGTCGCGGGTACGGCCACTGCTGTCAAACGCGACACCAGGCTATATCGGCACCTCGTATGTGGAAACGTGGCTGCACGATGCCGGGGCGCGGCATCCGGCCAGCGCGCAGATCGTCGGCGGCGGGCAGATGTGCGCGCCGGCACAGGGTCATTCGATCATGGCGCATCGCGAACGCGGCGAGACCTTGCACGCCTATGTCATGCTGGCCAGGCCGCTGGCCTGGTTTGACGATATCGATTTTACGGACCAGGCCGCGGCCGGCGCGCGTATTGCAAGGCAATTCGACGGCTGGGCGCCGGCATTGACGGCCCTGATCACAGACAGCGACACGGCGCCACTGTTGCGCCCCCTGTACGCCCTGCCCGTCGATCACCGCTGGGAGCGGATAGCCGGCGTCACCCTGCTCGGCGACGCGGCCCACCTGGCCGCCCCGAATGGCGAAGGCGCCAACCTGGCCATGCTGGACGGCGCCGAGCTGGGCCAGGCCCTGGCCGCCCATCCGGAAGATGTCGAGGCCGCATTGGCAAGTTATGAGCAGGCCATGTTCAGCCGCAGCGCACAGGCAGCCATCGAGGGCGAGCAGCTACAACGGCTGCTGACCGGCGACAATGCGGCCGCCAGGCTGGTCAGCATGCTGACATCATGAACCGCCATCGCCATGGAAACATTCCCACGCCGCCGCTTCGATATCCTCGATGACATTGCCGTCCTCGTCCGTCACCGTAAACTGTTGCTGGCAACCGCCCAGGCTGGCCGCGCCGTCCAGCGCCAGCAGCATGGTGTACACCGTGTCGCGCACCACCGTGTCCAGGATGGCTGTCAGCTGCCGCGCCTGCTGATCATCGAGTCCCAGCATGGCGATCTTGGCGGCAACTTCGCTGCCGGACGCACGCTGCGTGAAATCGTTGACCAGCTCAGCCCTCAACGCATTGCAGTGGCCGGCGAATTGTGCGCCATCCATGGCCGGCATCACTCGAACGGGTTGTCGACCGTCTTGACCTCGGGCGGCGGCAACTGCTTGGGCAGTTCCTGCTGTTCCAGTTGCGCCACCACCTCGCCGAGCAGCTTGTGCAGCTGCTTGGCCAGTGCCAGTCCGGCCTGGTCCAGGGTCAGGTCCAGGTCGCCAATGAGGCTGACGCGGTCGAGGCGGTTTTCCACGCTCAAGGTGCCGATATTGAGCACATCGCTCTCATTGGCGTAGGGAACGAATTTTTTTGCGCACATGGGATGGCCTTATTTGAACTTTTTGCTGTTGATCTTGGGCAAGCTGAGCATGCGCAGCTTTTGCTGGCGCGTCAGCGACGGTAACAGATTGATGCCAAGCTTGTCTTCCAGTTGGGCGATGCTCAGCACTTCATAGTCCCTGGTATCGGTGTTGGCGATGAAATAGGCGGCGCCGGCGCCCTGGCGCGGGCTGTAGACGGCCTTGTACAAATGGCTGGGAACGAGCACCCGGCCCACCTTGCGCAAGTTGCCGCCGATAAAGGCCGGCCCCGTGATCACATACAGCGCGCCTTCCTTCTTGGCCATCTTGCGCACGGCGCCCTCGATGCCGGCCCACACATAGCGGTTGTTGCGCGCATCCTGCGGCACCATATTGGCCAGGGTAAAACTGTCCTGCTGGCTGCGGCGGTCGGGCATGTCGCCATTCGGCGCCATATGGCCGCGGTCGAAGCCGCTGCGGGCATAATCGGCCAGTTCGGCGCGCTGGCCGGCGGGCAGCTTGCGTTCCGCATGAAATGAGTTTTCGCGCGACAAATCCTGCGCCGCTTCGACATTGCTGGCTGTCAGGTGCTCGGCCGACCACAGCGGCGTGCGCGTGACACCGGAATGCATGACGCCAAACACGGTATAGCACAGCTCGGTGGTCGATACGTCCAGCTTGGGATTGGTGATTTCGGGCGGCCGGCCATCGACATAATGTGCGGGACAGGCGGCGGCCCAGGCGGTGTTCGCGGCCAGCGCTGTCGCCAGCAGGCCGCACGCCAGGCCGAGCCTGGCGATGGTACGTTGAATCATGATTCCCTGGTTTCAAATTCTTGCAAAGCAGCATTCTAGCGGACGCCAGCCGCAGCCGACAAACGCCATGCGCAGCCGTGCGCGCATCTGCTAAGATTGAACCGATTTGTCGGTATCCCTATCAAGCATTGGAGAGCATATGATCAAGAAGACCTTGCTGCTGATTGCCATTTTCGTTGCCGGCGTGCTCGGCTTTGCCACCACCAAGCCGGACATCTTCAAGGTGCAGCGTGAAGTGAGCATCAAGGCGCCGCCGCAGAAGATCGCCGCGCTGATCACCGATTTCCGCGAGTGGAAAACCTGGTCGCCCTGGGAAACGCTCGATCCCGGCATGCAGCGCACCTACAGCGGCCCGGACAGCGGCAAGGGCGCGCGCTATGCGTGGCAAGGCAATGACAAGGTGGGCGCGGGCCGCATGGAAATCATCGAGGCGCCCGGCCCCGAGCGCACCGTGATCAAGCTCGACTTCCTGCAGCCCTACGTCAGCCACAACACCACCATCTTCACCTTGAAACCCGACGGCGACAACACGCTGGTCAACTGGACCATGACCGGCCCCACCCCGTATGCCAGCAAGGTCATGAATGTGTTTGTCAGTATGGACACCCTGATCGGCAAGGATTTCGACAAGGGCCTGGCGCAATTGAAGCAGGCCGTGGAGGACTGATCGTCCGCTGCCACGGCGGGCCGGTCAGAACTGCTCGATCCACGCCGCCAGGTGATCGGGGGTGAGCGCCGGTTCCGCCTGCATCACCTTGCCCTGCAAGCCCTGCTCGCTGGCGTCGACCTGCAGCGACCAGCCGCGCCGCGCCAGCCACAGCAGGCTGGCCAGCCAGAAAGCGTGCGTAGCCGAGACCGGCGTGCCGGTCGGCGCTTCCAGAAATTCCGTCAACAAGCGGCTGTCGAGAAACAGCACCGTGCCGCCAACGTCGCGCACCGCCGCGCCGAACACCGGCAGCAGCAGGTCGATGGTCTGCTCCACGCCGCGCCCCGGGTGCGCCGCTTCCAGCGCGTCGAACTGCTGCCGCACATCGGCGCCGAAGGCGGTGCTGCGGAATGCCTCCGACGCGACCAGGTCGGCATAATCCATCAGCAGCCAATCCGGTTCCGGCGCAATCACGCCGGCCGTCAAGGCGGCCGACAGATAGGCTTCCACCGGCAATTGCTGCTCCGGCCCGGCCAGGCTGGCGCACAGGCTGTACAGGCTGCCGATGCGGTTGGCGACCGCCTGGCGCTGGCGCACCAGCAGCTTTTCGCGCAGCAACTGGGCGTGCTCGCTGCGCAGCTGCGCCAGCGCCAGCGCCTGCTTCAACTCCATGCGCAGCGCCGCGATATCCCACGGCTTCTGGATATAGCGGTGGATCTGGCCCTGGTTGACGGCCTCCACCGTATGTTCCATCTCGGAATATGCGGTGGTGAGAATGCGCACGATATGCGGATAGCGGTCCCAGGCATACGACAGCAATTCATTGCCGTAGGCGCCAGGCATGCGCTGGTCGGAGACCAGCACGGCGATCCGGGCCGCGTGTTCGTCGAGCACGCGCTTGCCCTCCTCGACCGACATGGCGGTCAGCACATGGGCCAGCGGCGACATGGCGCGCTGGAAATATTTGAGGGCGTTGGCCTCGTCATCGACATACAGTATCGTCGGCAAGGCGGGTACCGGCTCGCGCTGGGCCGGCAAAGGCAGGGAGGCGTCAATCATGCTCGTTCCTTATAGGTACTGGAAAATTCAGGGTGACGGTGGTGGAAATGCCATGCTCGGTGGCGATAACGATGGTACCGCCGAACGATTGCATCATGCGTTTGCAGAAGATCAGGTTCCAGCCCGGCGCTTGCGGGCCGGCGGTGGCCAGCGGATCGCGCAGCAGATGCTCGGCCAGCTCAGGGCCGGCGCCGCCATCGGCATTGCTGCGCACGCTGATGCTGCCCGCCGTCACCGCCAGCACGATGGCCGGACTGGCATGGCCCTCGAGCGCGCGCAAGCCACTGCCCAGCACCGACGACAGGATCAGCGAGACGCAATGGGGCGACTCGGCAATGGCAAAATCACCGCCCTCCTGCAGCGTGATGCAGGCACGCTGGCCTGGCGTCATGGGGTAGCTGTCGAGCAAGCCGGCCAGCAGTTGCCGCGCGCTGCTGCCGGTCACGGTCCCCGTCACGATCCCGCTGCCGGCCAGGCGCACGGTGTCGACGAAGCTGGCCAGCACCGCCAGGCAATAGCGCGCATTGTCATGCATCAGCGCCGCCGCTTCGGCGATCTCGGCCTCTTCGCCGTGCAGCGCGGTGGCGCGCCGTTCGATGCCGCGCGCAAAATTGGCCACCGCCGCCAGCGGCGTATTGAGTTCATGTTCCAGGAAAGCCAGCGATTCGTCGATCGCCATCAGGCCCAGGCGGCGCGCCGCGCGGGCGCGCCCGGCCTGCACCGCCAGTTCCAGGGCGCGCAGCAGTTCGTTTGTCTCCAGCGGCTTTTCCAGCAGGCGGAACAGGGAACCGGCATTGATCAGTTCCAGCAGCACCTGCTTGTCGGCGTAGGCGGTGGCCAGCATGCAGACGATGTGCGGATAATGGCGCTCGACTTCCGGCAGCAGCTCGCTGCCCAGGCGCCCGGGCATGCGGTAGTCGGTCACCAGCACGTCGATGCGCGCGCCGCTTTCGGCCAGCAGCGCCAGCGCCTGGTCGACGCCGGCGGCCGTCAGCACGCGGTAGCGCGCGCCGGCAAGATGGGCAAAATACTTGCGCGCCAGTTCCTCGTCATCCACGTACAGCACCGTGGCGCGGCTGTCGAGTTCCATGCTAGCGGCCCTCCCAGTCGGAGCGCTGCAGGTCGAAATTCATGCTGGCCCAGGAACCGAACAGGCTTTCGGCCGACAAGGTGCCGCCGTGGCGCTTGATCACGCCATAGCTGATGCTCAGGCCCAGGCCCAGCCCCTGGCCCACTTCGCGGGTGGTAAAGAACGGTTCGAACACACGCGCCAGGTTTTCCGGCTCGATGCCGGGGCCGTTGTCGCGCACGCTGACATGCAGCCGCTCGTCCTGCCAGTGCGCACTGATGCGGATTTCGAAGGGCTGCAGATTGCGCTTGCGCATCGACAGCACGGCGTTGCCCAGCAGGTTGATCAGCACGCCGACGATGGCCGCCTCGTCGCCGCGCACCAGCGTGTCTTCCGGCAATGCATGGCTGATATCGACGTTCTTGGTTTCGTGGCCGACCAGGCGGATGGCGGATTCCAACGCGCGCTGGAACTGGAAATGGCCCCGTTCGAGCTGGTCGCCGCTCTTGCGGTAGGCAAAGGTCTTCAGGTCCGAGACGATGTGCTGCACCCGCAGCATGCCCTGCTTGGCGTCGGCCAGGCATTCGCTGATCAGGGCGTTCTGCCGCGCGGCTGGTTCCTCCATGGCGACGTCGATCGCCATCATGCAGAAATTGACGGGGTTGTTGACTTCATGCAGCAAGCCGGCCGCCAGGGTGCCGATCGCCGCCATCTTTTCCTGCTGCAGCATCTGGCCCTTGATATCGGCCAGGTCCTTGTTGGTCTCTTCCAGCTGCAAGTTCTTTTGCGCCACTTCGGCCTTCAGCTGGAACAGCATGAAGCGCGCGCGTTCGTTAAAGTAGGTAAAGACGGCGCTGATGCTGGCCGACATCACCAGGAACAGGCAGTTGACGACGAATTCCGGCGACAGCTGCGCGCCGCCCGCATGCCAGGCGCAGGCGGCCACGTACAGCAGGCAGGACAGCGCGCCGAACACCATGTTCTGCCACAGGCCGAAGGCCAGCACGATGCCCGAGGAATAGATCGCCAGCGTCATGCCGACGTAATAGATCGAGGCCGCGCCTTCGGTCATGGCGATCATCCAGGCGATCATCAGTTGCGGCAGCAGCAGCCAGGCGAACGTCATCCAGGCGATGCGTTCCTGTGCCCATCGCGTGCGCATGGCCAGCGCCACGCAAAAGATCAGCGCCGCCACCAGCACCCGCGCGCCCGTAAACGAGCGCTGCATGTCCGGATACAGCGCCGAGTCCAGGCCCATGCCCAGCAGGATCAGCACGATGCCGGTATACGCCCCGCCGCGGCTGAATTCCAGCCGGAAGTCGCGCAGCACGGCCGTGTAGCCGGCATGCAGGCCTGGTCTGTCCATCACGGAATGCTCACTTCCGCAAACACATTCACGCCGGTGGCGTCGACATAGATATGGCGCTCGACCGCATACTCGGGCAGCAGGGCCGACAAGGTCGCTTCATTGCGGTAGATCAAATGCCACTCCAGCAGATGCTCCATGCCGAACTTGCCGGGGTTGTTTTCATGCACGTTGGTGACCAGCAAGCGTCCGCCAGGCCCCACGCGTGAGGCGAAATGCATCAGCAGGCGCGCGCAGACCTTGTCGGACAGGTAATCGAACAGGCCGGCGCAATACACGGCGTCGAAATCGCCGCCCCTGCCCGCCTCTGCCTGCGCGGGGCCGTGGCGGCGCTTGAGCAGGTTGTGCACGGAATCGTGCACGTATTCGATCACGGCCGGGCGGCCCGTGCGCTGCATGATGGTGTCCAGGCGCGCGCGGGTCCAGTCCAGGGTTTCGCCGCTGAAGTCGACCAGCTCGAACGACAGCCACTGCGCATCCATGCAGGTGTCGAGGAAGCGCTGTACCTCGACGGCCGGGCCGCAGCCGACATTGAGCACGCGAAACACGCGCCCGGCCTGGCGCGCCTCCGCCGCTTTTTGCGCGAGAAAGTCCGTCAGAATGTCGATGCGGTTGCGGTGCGCGGTGGCCACCGCCGCCTGCAAAAAGGCCGCATTGACGATCTGAAAATAAGTGCTGGGGCCCTGGCGCGGATCATCGAGCAACTGGTTGACCATCTGGTAGTCGCCCGCATAGCCGAGCGGCTTGGTAAAGGTGCGGAACACGAACGGCGCGCGCAGGATCAGGGGATGCAGGGCGGCCTGGGCAAACGCGCGGTGGGCCGGCGCATGCTCGTCGGGCACTTGCGCGGCGGCCGTTTCCAGCTGGCGCAAGTACAGCTGGGTCTGTTCCATCAGCGGCTGCGCCAGCTCATCGAAAATATCGCTGCGCAGGCGGCCATTTTCCTTCGGCAGCGAATCGGACAGGTCGACCTGCTCGACCCAGCGCGCCACCTCCGACAGAAAGGCGCGCATCTCGTTGACGACGATCTGGTAGTCGCGGCTGATGCGCGAACGTTCGCTCCAGCCGGTCACAAAGGCCGACGATTCGCGGCCGATGGCGCCCTTGACCACCACCACGTCGCTCAGTTCGCGCCATTCATCGATCAGGGTCACCGAGACGATGGCGGTAAGCCCCGTATTGACGCTGCTGATGACCACCGCCTTGCCGACATAAGCGTTCTTGGCGCCCATGCGCACGGTCAGTTCGTTGAGCACTTCGCTCACCTGCACGATCGAATAGGGATTGTAGATTTCCATCACCAGCGAATTGCGCTGCAGGTTGAAAATCGTACCGCGCACCGCTTCACCCTGGGTGTTGCGGAAACTGACGACTGGATCGATTTGCGATTGTGAATACACGATTGAGGTTATCAAGTTGTCGGTTGCCAAACGCCATCCGTGCCCGGGATGCGCCAGCGACCGCACAGGGTTGGTGGCCGGCCTGGCCATTTTCCAGCGTCTGTTATCGCTCTTGTCGAGTGTACTATGGATGTAGCCGGAAGGGCAATTGTTCGCTCTGGAACCTATCTGCGCAGGGGCCGGATGCCTATCCCGAGACGAACAAACCGAGCGCGTGGCGCAGCAATTGCGGCGTCTGCCCGGTCCAGCGCTTGAACGAGCGGCGGAAATTGGTGGCGTCGTGAAAACCCAGGTAGGCGGCCACGGCGTCGTTGTCGTAGCCATGGGCCTGGAACAGATAGATGGCCTTGTGCGCGCGCACCTGGTCGAGCTCGGCCTGGAAATGACTGCCGTGGCGCGCCAGGTGGCGCTTCAGGGTGGCCGGGCTGACGCCGAAGTCCTGCGCCGTGCGCTCCAGGGTCGGCGCGCGGCGCAGTTCACGCAGCAGGTAATCGTACAGGCCGCCAAGCAGGCTGGGCGCGGGCGCCGCCTCCAGGCTGGCGGCGCGCTGCGCCAGGGCCGCCGCGGTGGCATTGCCGCGCGGCCAGGGCCGGTCCAGCCAGGCCGTGTCGATCAGCATGGCGTCGAGCTGGCAATCGAAGCGCAAGTCCTGGCCCAGGTGCACCTCGTGCTGCTCCACATGGCGCGGCCGCGCGCGGTTGAAACAGTAGCGCCATGGCAGCTTCTCGCCGGCCAGCCAGCGGCACATGGCGCTCAGGGCGGTCATGTGCATTTCGACCAGGAAGGGCAACTGGCTCGGCGCGCCGAAGGCATCGGTCCAGTACAGCACCTGCAAGGCGCCGGCGTCGCGCAGGCGCGGCTGCAACAGCGGACACAGCCTTGTATGGCTGCCGCACAGCACGCCCAGGGCCTGGCGCAGATTCTGCGCCTGCAGCAGCGCGTGGCTGACGGCGCCATAGTGCCCGGGCAGCAATTGCTGGCCCAGCATGAAACTGGTATCGCTGCTCTCGAGGCTGCGCGCCACATTGGCCAGCAGCTGCAGGTATTGGGTGGCCGACAGCAGGCTGTCATCCAGCCCTTCGTCGACGCTGTCGAGACCGGTGCCGCGCAGCAGCGGCGCGCCGGGCGCATCGCGCGAACGGGCATAGCCGAGCACCAGCGCCGGCTGGTGCCGCGCCGCAATGCTGGGCTCCATCGCCTGCGTCAGTTTCACCGGGCAGTTCAAGCGGGCGCCGCGCCACGCAGCGGCGTTTCCACGGCGCGGCTCAGCTCGGCCAGCACCACTTCGGGCACGCCATCGGTCATCGAGCAGGCATGGCGCAGGCTCAGGCCCACTTCGCCATCCCTGGCGAAATGGCGCATCTGGCCGACCATGAAACACAGATGGCGCGCCACCTCGACGGCGTCGGTACGGGCCACGCCCGGCATCAGCACGGCAAAGCGGTCGCCCGCATAGCGGCACAGCAGGTCGTCATTGCGCAGGTTCAGCAGCAGCATATGGCCGACCGCCTGCAGCACGCGGTCGCCTTCGGCATGGCCGTGTTCGCGGTTAATCAAATGAAATTTGTCGATATCGAGCAGCACCAGCGCGCAATCGACGCCGGGGCGGCGCTCCTGCTCCAGCCGCAGCTGCGTGCGCAGATAGCTGGCGTCGGCCAGTTGGGTGATGCGGTCGAATGCGCGATGGTCGCGGAACAGGCGCTCGCGCTTTTGCAGGTGCTCGTTCAGCCGGAACTGTTCATGGCGCCAGTAGTACATACCCACCGTCACCAGCAGCATGCCGAAAGGAATCAGCGCTTCGAGCCAGTTGTCCCACAGCTCCTGCTTGTCGACGGCAAAGAATTCATCGAGACAATCGGCCCAGGACCCCAGCATGATGGCGCACAGGCCGCCCGCCAGCAGGCGCGTCACCAGCCCGCGCGGCCGGCTGCTGAGGGTAAACAGGAACCAGATGCCCGCCATCACGGCCGTGCCGCCTTCGCAGACGATGTCCATCCATTTCCAGGCGTGAAATGGCTTGGCCACGCCCAGGGTCGAATACAGCAGGAAAAAGACCGGCAGCGCCAGCGCGGCGGCGATCAGACTGTTGCGGTGAAGTTGCAGCATGGCGTTACCCTTTTTGACAAGTGCGACCACCATACCGGCCAGCCATGACAGCACGATGACATGTGCGTGGCGCGGCGCCGACAGGTGCAAACGGCTCACGGCGAGAGCGAAAGCCCCGCTAAAAACATGGCGCCGCCGCCCTGGCCCGTGCGTGCAAGAGTCATTTCAGCTCATCCGGGCCTGAAACCCGCTGCCAGCGCGCCTTTGTGCCGTGCCCTGTCATGGATCGGTCATATTTGCTGCCTAGAATCCGCCCGGTTCCCTCCACTCCCCTCTTGAGCCCAACATGAAAACCAGCATCACTTCTTCGATGTCTTCCCCGCTGCGCCTGTCCGCGCTGGCCCTGGCCGTGATGGCCGCCTTCCATGCGCCAGCGCAGGCACAGGACGAGTCCGCTACAGTAGTCATCAAGGGCCAGCGCTCCAGCCTGCGCAATGCGATCGCGGCCCAGGAAAAGGCCGACAATATCGTCAGCGTGATCAGCAGCGACGATATCGGCGGCCTGCCCGACAAGAACGCGGCCGAAGCGCTGGCCAGGTTGCCCGGCGTTTCGGTGCAGCGCGACCAGGGCGAAGGCCGCTATATCACCGTGCGCGGTCTGGGGCCGGACCTGAACGCCGTCACCATCAATGGCGCGCTGGTGCCCTCGCCCGAAGCGGGCCGCCGCGCCGTCGCGCTCGACATCCTGCCGGCCGGCCTGATCCGCACCCTGGAAGTGTCCAAAACCCTGCTGCCGGAAATGGACGCCAACTCGCTGGGCGCCACGGTGGAAGTGAAATCGCTGTCGGCCTTCGATGTGCCGGGCAAACTGTTGTCGGCGAATATCGCCGCCAGCCACGACGATAAAACCGGCAAGACCAGCCCCAGCGGCGGCGCGCTGTGGGCCCAGCGCTTTCTCGATGGCAAGCTGGGCGTGGCGGCCGGCATCAGCGCCGAAAAGCGCTCCTTCGGTTCCGACGACGTGGAAACGGGCGGCGCCTGGAGCAATGGCCGCCTGAGCGGCCTGGAATTGCGCGACTACCTGCCGGTGAGGAAGCGCGGCGCGCTGGCCGTCAACCTCGACTACCGCCCCGAAGCGGGCAACAGCTGGTTCCTGCGCTCCTTCCTCAGCGAGTTTTCCGACAATGAAGTGCGCGACCGCCTGAACATCAGCAATATCGCCGGCGGCAGCCTGGCGGAAGGCGAAACGGGCACGGCGCGCGCCGAACGCCGCATCCGCCAGCGCAAGTACACGCAGCAGGTGCGGTCGCTGGTATTGGGCACCCAGCAAATCTCGGGCGACTGGACCCTCGATATCAAGGGCGGCGCCAGCCGCGCCACGGAAGACACGCCGGAGTCCTTGAACGACGGACGTTTTCGCGCCACCAGCAATATCGCCGGCGTCGGTTTTACCGACACGCAGCAGCCGCTGTTGACCGGCCCGGCCTCGCTGTACGACCCGGCCAGCTATGCGCTGAACGCCATCACCCTGCAGCAGCGCTATTCGAAGGACAATGAGCATCATGCGCGTATCGATCTCACCCGCAAGTTCGATAGCGCCACCCTGAAATTCGGCGCCAAGGCCAGCCGCCGCGAAAAAACCAATGACACCAATCAATGGGCATATAACAGCAGCAAGGCCACCAGCGGCAATTACTGGGGTGCGGGCAGCACCGCCATGAGCGCTTTCGTGCAGGGCCGCAATCTCGACTACGACCTGGGTGCCATCGGCGTGGCGCTCGACCCCGCTTTGATCCGCGCCCGCGTGGCCGGCCTGGACCGCGACAAGGCGCGCCTGGCCACCGAATCGATCATCAATGACTACCGCATGCATGAAGACATCAATTCCATGTACGTGCAGAACAGCTATGACGTCGATGCCTGGCATGTGCTGGGCGGCGTGCGCGCCGAGCGTACCAGCTTTGAAGCCGCCGGCTCGCAAGTGAACAGCAGCGGCGTCGCCACGCCCTTGACGCGCGAGCGCTCCTACACCAACTGGCTGCCGAACCTGCAGACGCGCTACGACCTCGACCATAAAACCAGCGTGCGCGCCGCCTGGACCCAGGCCGTGGTACGGGCCAACTTCAGCCAGCTGGCGCCCGGTGTCAGCCTGGCCAGCAATACGGAAGCGGTGATCGGCAACCCGGACCTGAAACCGTTGAAGGCCAACAACCTGGACCTCGGCATCGAGCGGGTGCTGGGCAACGACGGCGTGGTGTCGGCCTACGGTTTCTACAAGGACATCAAGAATTTTACCTACACCACCAACCTGGCCGGCACCGGCCAGTGGGCCAGCTACACCAGCGCCACCTCGTATGCGAATGGCGACGCGGCCAAGGTCAAAGGTATCGAGCTTTCTTACATGCAGCCGCTGCGCATGTTGCCCGCACCGTTCAACCAGTTCCTGCTGGGCGTCAACGGCACCTTGACCACCTCGTCGGCGCAGATCGCCCGCTACGACAAGGCGGCCGGCCGCCAGTTGTCGCGCAACATCCGCCTGCCGGGCCAGTCGAACCAGGTGATGAATTTGATGCTGGGCTATGAAACCGGCCCCGTCAGCGCCCGCCTGGCCCTCAACTACAAGTCGCCATATCTGCTGGAAATGGGCGGCGATATCCTGCAGCAAAGCCAGGACCATATCGTCGACAGCCAGAAGCAGCTCGATTTTTCGCTGTCCTACCAGCTCAGCAAGCAACTCCAGCTGACGTTCGAGGCGGCCAACCTGAACAATGAAAAATACTATGTCTATCAAGGCACGAAGCAGTTCAACGTGCAGAACGAACAATACGGCCGCACCTACAAGCTGAGCCTGAAAGCGAGCGCCTTTTAATGAAAGTCATCTTGAAAAAATCCCTGTTGCGCGCCGCCCTGCTGGCCGCTTTTGCCGCCCCGATCACCTTGCTGGCCGCCACCCTGCCTGCTTTTACTCCACAGGCCGAAGAACTGGCGCGCCTGCCCGGCGGCGGCTGGCTGGCGCTGGACAAGCATGGCCTGCACCTGTTCGACAAAAGCGGCCGCGAGCAGGACAATGTCCCGGTGCGCGCCAAGCAGCTCGACACGCGCATTGCCGGCAACCAGGTGCTGGCCGTCTTCCTGGAAGCCGATACGCAGCGCCCCGTGCCCGTCACGGTGGACCTGCAAGCCGGTAAACTCACGCGGCTGGCGCCGTTCCCGGACGCCACGTTTTCGGTGGAGGCATCCTGTTTGTACCGCGACGCCCAGCGCCTCGATCATCTGTTCCTGATCGCCAAGGACGGCCAGGCCGAGCAATGGGTGATGCAGGGTGAACAGCGCCGCCTGGTGCGCAAGCTGGCCCTGCCGCCGCACGTCAAGCATTGCCGGGTTGACGATGGCGCCAAGCAATTGCTGGTCAGCGAAGGCAACCTGGGCGTGTGGGCCTATGATGCCGAGTCCGAAGGCATGGGCAAGCGCGAGGCGGTGGCCTTGCGCCGCCCTTACAGCCAGCTGGACGGCGGCGCCGGCGCCCTGGCCGTGCTGCCGGGCGGCGTCGCGGTGCTGGACGCCAGGGCCGAAAAACTGCACCTGCTGGCGCACAAGGATGGCCGCTGGACGGCCTTGCCGCCGCAAGCCGTGGCCCTGAACGTGCGCAAGGGCGACAGCCAACTGGCCCTGGACGAGGGCAAGCTGCTGCTGCGCGGCAAAAATGGATGGCAGTCACGCACCCTGGCCTGGCAAGGCAAGGCCGACAAGACGATGCCGGTGGCCATTATCGAACCGCAGGCGCAAACGGAGCCGATGGCGCGCCAGGGCGACGCGGCCGACGATCCGGCCATCTGGCTGTCCAGCAACCCTGCAGACGCACGCATCCTGGGCACGAATAAAAAGCAAGGCCTGCTGGTCTACGACCTGCAGGGCAAGCAGACGCAGTTGCTGGAAGTGGGCAGACTGAACAACGTCGACGTGCGCCAGGGCATTGACCTGGGCGGCGCCAAGGTCGACCTGGCCGTCGCCACCCGCCGCGACGACAACACCATGATGTTGTTCAGCATAGCCGCCAATGGCGAGCTCAGCGTCGCCGGCAGCTTCGCCACCGGCCTGAACGACATCTACGGCATGTGCTTGTACCAGCCCAAGGCGGGCGGCGTGGAAGCATTTATCAACGACAAGGACGGCACTTTCCAGCAGTACAAGATCGGCATGAATAACGGCAAGTTCGGCGCCACCCTGCTGCGCAGCTTCAAGGTCGCCACCCAACCCGAAGGCTGCGTGGCCGACGATAACAGCGGCCGCCTGTTCCTCGGCGAAGAGCGGCGCGGCGTCTGGACCACCTCGGCCGATGCGGCCAAACCGGACGCCCTCAGCATGGTATTGCCGGTCGGCGCCAACCTGGCGGCCGACGTGGAAGGCATGGCCATCTACCACGGCCGCAATGGCGCCCCGAGCTACCTGGTGGTCTCCAGCCAGGGCGACAGCAGCTACGTGGTGCTGGACGCCACCGCGCCGTACAAGGTGCGCGGCCGCTTCCGGGTCGGATTCAACCTGCGGGCCGGCGTCGATGGCACCTCGGAGACCGATGGCCTGGAAGTGACCTCAAGTAACTTGGGCGGCCCGTATGCGCAAGGCATGCTGGTGATCCAGGACGGCTACAAGCGCTTGCCGGACGGGCCGCAGAACTTCAAGTATGTGGCGTGGGGGGATGTGGCGAGGGCATTGAAGCTGGATTAATGGCGGCTGGGCACGCCTCAGCGATGCATCGGATTAATGCTATGCATCGCTGCCCAGCGCCTCGATCAGCGAAAAAGAGTGGCCGCATTCGGCACAGCGCGCGCTGCCAAACAGGAAAGGCAGGCGAAACGCGACGTCGTCGAGGCAGGGCAAGGCGGCCGTTTGCGCCTTCAGCCTGGCAAAGGCGGCGAGCTGGGTTGAACTGTCGACCGGCCCGGCAGTCACCAGTGCCGTTTTCGCCGATGGCGTGAAGACAGGGTCTGCGGTGGCGGCCGACAAGCCTTCCGGCACCGGCCAGACATACAGGTCGATGCCGCAGCCCGGGCAAGCCAGGCAGAACTCCTCATCGGCAAAACCGCTCAAGACCCGCGCCGCGCCGGCAAATCCGGCAAATGCGGCAGCGGCTTTGAGCAGGTAGATGCCGTTCAGCCTGTCCTGAACCTGTTGCAGGTCGGCTGTCGCCATGGCTAGCGCGACCGGCACCGCGGCACGAAATGCGGCGACACAAGGGGATGCCTGCAATTGCTCGTCAAGGCTGGCGCTTTCACAAATCGAGCCGGCCAGCGACAGCAGGCCCGCGCGCAGGTCCGGCGCTGCCACTGCCGCCGCCACCGAAACCAGGTGCGGGAATGCGGCGACCGACGCCGGGTAAATCGAGCCCTGGTGACAGATATGGCCATATAAATCGTCCAGGGCCTCGGCGTCTCCGTGTCGCAGTTCTTGCAGCAGCGCCGGGATTTTTTCAGCGCTGCCGTAAGCATCGGCCAGGCTGGCCCATGCCGCAGAGTGCAGGTCGAGTGGCGTTGTTTCAGTCGGTTTTTCCATGGCGCCAACTTAAACCATGGGTGCCGGCTTGTCCAGCGCCGCTCTTGACGTCGCCGAGACCCATATTATCCCAGCGACACCCACCCCCGCTCGCGCATCGAGCGCAGCGCGGCCTCCACCACTTTATCCACTTCGTAGCCATCGCGAAACGTCGGCCACACGGCCTGCCCGCTGGCGATCGCCTGCAAGAAGTCGCGCGCTTCGATCACGATCTGGTCGTTATAGCCGGTGCCGTGGCCCGCGCCCTGGCTGAACGCCAGGTAGTCCGGGTGCGCCGGGCCAGTCAAGATGCGCTGGAAACCCTGGCGCTGGGCCGGGCGGCCGGCGTCGTACAGCCACAGTTCGTTCTGGTTTTCCTGGTCGAAGGCGATCGCGCCCTTGGTGCCCGTGATGCGGTAGGTATAGCCCATCTTGCGCCCCGCCGCCACCCGGCTGAAGGTCAGCGCGCCCAGGGCGCCGCTGGCAAAGCGCAGCATCAGATTGCCCTGGTCGTCGTTTTCCACCGCTTCGCGCCCTTGCGGCCCCTCGCGATGGGCATGCACCACGTTCATGTCGGCCACCAGCCTGTCGACCGGGCCGGCCAGGCGCAGCACCAGGTTGATCAGGTGCGAGCCGACGTCGGCCAGCGCGCCGGCCCGGGTGGCGGTGGCCGCGCGCGTGCGCCACGATGCCTGCGCGCGCGGATCGTGCAGATAGTCCTCCACATGTTCGGCCTGCACATGGATGATCTCGCCGATTTCGCCCGCTTCGATGATCTGCCGCGCCAGCTGGCTGGCCGGCGTGCGGATATAGTTGAAGCCCACCATATTGGCCACGCCGGCGGCTTCCGCCGCCTCGGCCAGCGACAGCGATTCGGCGGCGGAAAAGCCCAGCGGCTTTTCGCAGAACACGGGTTTGCCCAGCGCCAGCGCGGCCAGCACGATGTCCTTGTGGGTGTGCGGTGGCGTGGCGATGATGATGGCGTCGACATTCGGGTCATTGACCAGCGCGCGCCAGTCGCCGGTGGCGCGGTTCCAGCCCAGTTCCCGGGCGCAGCGCGCGGCACCCTCGTCACTGCTGGTGCAGATGAGTTCGCAGACAGGCATCAATTCGGTATTGAAAATGCTGCGCACGGATTTATAGGCGATGGTGTGGGCCTTGCCCATGTAGCCGGCGCCGATCAGGCCGATACGGATGGTGTTGGTCATGGTGTCTCTCGTTGTTGTTGGTAAAGGCTCAGGCTTGCTGGCGCCATTGTTTGTCGGCCAGCGCCGCGTCCAGGCGCGCTGGCGGCCACTGTTCCTCCAGCGCCTGCAGCAGGATTTGCTGCTGGGTGGCAGGCGCCATGCCGCCGATCGGCGGGTCGCGGTCGAGGTTGCAGGGAAAGGCATAGCCTTCGGCACAGGCCGCCACCGCGTGCGCCGCTTCATCGCGCGGCTGGCCTTGCGCGCGCAGCGCCAGCAGGGCCGGATACAGCGCCTGGCTCATGGCCTGGCGATCCAGCGTTTCCATGGCGCGGCCGAACGGCGACGACACTTGCAGCAGATTGGCCATGCGCCGGATGCTGGTCGAGCGGTTGTGGCCGGCCGCATGGAACAGCGCCGGATTGAAGAACACGGCGTCGCCCGTCTCCAGGGGCAGTTGCACCTTGTGCTGCTCGAAATAATCGCGAAAGGCCGGCTGGTGATACGCCAGGTAGCCGGCCGGGTACAGCTGCGAGTAAGGCAAATACAGCGTCGGGCCGGACTCCAGCGGCATGTCGCAATGGGCCACCGCGCCCTGCAGGGTCAAGGCGGCCGACATGTGATGCACATGGGCCGGGAAGCTGGCGCTGCTGGCCTCGCTTTGAAAACCCAGGTGGTAGTCGCGGTGCGCCGACTGCGCCGCGCCACCCGGGTTGACCACATTGACCTGCGCCGTCATCTGGTAGCCCGGCCCCAGCCAGGCCTGGCTGATCCAGGCCAGCACGGGATTGCCGTAATAGCGGCCGAACGCGTCCGGGTCGCGCAGGCACAGCTTTTGCTGGGCATTCCAGATGCGGTCATTGGCGCCGGGTTTCGCAAAATGGTCGCCACTGGCGCTGCCGCTGGCATGCTGCTCGGCGATCAGCGCGCGGAATACATTGCTCACCTGCTCCAGCGTGGCCAGGTCCGCCACGGCGCGCTGAAGCACGATCACGCCAGGACCGCCGAGCAGCGCCCGGCCCCATTCGGCCTGCAGGGCTTGCAGGGTTGCCGGGTCTTTGCCCAGGCGCCGCACGCTGTCGCAGTCGTAGACCGGCACCCTGGACTGCACGCTTGCTGCGTGCGGGTAATCGGCGGCATCGGTCTGCCGGCTGGCCAGGCGGTGGAATGCGTCCAGGTCGCAATCCTGCCTGGACAACCAGTAGGGCTGCAGCGGCGCGCTGGCGGCGCTGTATTCGTGCATGAAGGTCTCCTGTGTTTTTTTTGAATGTAAAATCAGTATAAGCAAGGAAACCTGCATTTTTGATCCGAAAACCCCTCAAGAAACCGTCAACTCATGGCCCACCCCTTCCCCCTGAAAGTTGTCGCACTGCAGGCCGGCGTCAGCATTGCCACCGTCGAGCGCGTCGTCCGAGGCGGCGCTGGCGTGCATCCTTCCACCGTGCGCCGGGTGCTGCAGGCGCAGGAGGAATTGTCCAGGCAGAGCGTGCAGGTGGGCTTGTCCGGCAAGAAATTCATGATCGATGTGCTGATGGTGGCGCCGCAGCGTTTCACCGACTCGGTGCGCCAGGCGCTGGAGGCGGAACTGCCGTCACTGCACCCGGCCGTGCTGCGCTCGCGCTTTCACCTGCATGAAACGCTGGAGGTGGAACGCATCGTCGAGCTGTTGGAACGCATCCGCAAAAATGGCAGCCACGGTGTGCTGCTCAAGGCCCCCGACCTGCCGCAGGTGGCCGATGCTGTTGGCAGGCTGGCCGCCGCAGGTATTCCGGTAGTGACCCTGGTGACCGACCTGCCCGGCTCACGGCGCTGCACCTATGTCGGCATCGACAACCGCGCCGCCGGCGAAACGGCGGCCTACCTGATCGGCCAGTGGATGGGCAACGCAAAAAAACAGCAGGTGCTGGTGACGCTCAGCAGCAACCGCTATCACGGCGAGGAAGAGCGCGAGCTCGGCTTTCGGCGCGCGCTGCGCGAACGCCATCGGAACTTGTCCATCGTGGAAGTGAGCGAAGGCCATGGCATCGACGGCGCCACGGGGCCACAGGTAGCCCAGGCGCTGCGGGACCACCCCGGCATTGCCGGCGTGTATTCGATAGGCGGCGGCAATGCGGCCATCGTCGCAGCGTTCGCGCAGGCGGGCCGGCGCTGCAAGGTCTTTATCGGCCACGACCTCGACGCGGACAACCTGGCGCTGCTGCGCGCCGGCGCCATCCAGGCCGTGCTGCACCATGACCTGGGCCAGGACATGCGCCGCGCCTGCCAGGATGTCCTGCGCGCGCTGGGGGCATTGCCACCTTTGAAGCAGGGCCAGTCGCTGTCGGCGATCCAGATCGTCACGCCATGGAATTTGCCGGCGCTGGCGGCGCGGCCGTAGACGCTTATTGCCCCGACGGCGGCTGCCACAGCTCGACCTTGTTGCCCTCGGGATCGAGCACCCAGCCGAACTTGCCATATTCCGACGCCTCGCCCGCCTCCAGCACATTGCAGCCTTCAGCCCGCAAGGCGTCCAGCAGCGCATCGAGATCGTCAACCCGGTAATTGATCATGAACGGCGAGCTGCCGGGCGCATACGGCTCGCCCTGCGCCGGCGCGATATTCCAGATGGTCGTGCCGGCGCAAGGCTGGCCATCCTCGCCCGCCCAGCTGAAAGCGGCGCCGCCCCAGGCCTGCACATCGATGCCGAGATGGGTCTGATACCAGGCGCGCAGGGTGGCCGGGTCTTTCGCCTGGAAAAAGATACCGCCGATGCCGGTGACACGTTTCATGTGAGCTCCATAAAGAATTATCAAAACTTTTAAGCCAGCCCCTCCTGTTCAACAGTCATCTTAGCAATTTCGACTGCCGCACTAATTTCAGGCCAGCCTGCACTGAGTGCGTAGCGACTCATTCGGGCCACCGTACCTTCTGAAGCAGGTCGCCGTAGATCTTCCTGTATATCGTCGGGATGCATTCGCCAAGGCTGCAGAATTTTTCCGGCATGGTTGCTATCTTGAGCTATCAGGGTTGCAATTCTATACCCGCCTTCATCGATATCCCCCCAGTGACGGACTGGCACTGAGTCAGGAATCGATGCGATAAGCCGGCGGTACATGGCTCGCCATGCAGGACTCGGCGTGCCACCTGTATAGATCAACAGGCACCTTTCGTTGCATTGTCGGCGCGCTTCGCTGTGAAACGTTGTCAAATTCTCGATCGTTGTGACATGCTCAGGAACATCGACGATACCCAGAAGAGACGTAGCTGCAAACGCGGCGTAAGGAGTATCAAGAGTCGCTGTTAGGCGTTCGCGCTTGATCGTTACGTTCCCTGCAAGCCGAATAGGCTGCTCTTCGCGAAACAGCCCGATTTCCTTCCAAACTTCGTCACCGGGACGCGGCAAGGCATCAAGGTCATTGTAGAGCAGCACATCCACCGCCGGCGCCAGCTTTTCAAGGCGTTTGGTATCCTTGAATATACGATAACTCGCTTCGCGAATGGGAAGGGCTATGGCGTCGGCCTCTCGCAAGCCGCGCGCGAAAACAATCACTCGAATTGCATCGAGCCATGCTTGGGCGCTCTCTGGACCAAGTCTGCGTACAGTGCGAAGCAAAGCCCAGCGCTCGCACAGCTGAACCAACACAGGAAATGAATCAAATTGAGAGGAAAGCAACGCTACCGCCTCTGCCTGGATATCTCCGCGCGAGCGCTCACCTAAAAAATCAGCAAGCGATGTCAGGGTAGCGAGATTGACGCGCTCGATAAAGTCGTCCGGAGCGCTTTCGTTGACACTACCTTGGTCCCAGACAAGCCGCACCGCGCCCTGCGCCCTGGCGGCGCGCATTATCGACTCAAATTCGTCCTTATCCTTTAATGATACGGTGTTGCGGTAGTCCGCAAGGTCCAGCGCCTTCAGCGCCGGCGGTCGCGAACGAACGCCGGCGGCGCACCGCTCACCTTCTGCCAAGAGTTTATGTAAAAGTTTTTGAGCAAGAGTTCTCATGATGTTTAGCCTTACGCTGTCGGACCACTCGGTGGAGCCGTCTTTGGCTCTACGTTACTGCCATGGGGGCCGAGAGACGGCTGAAAATTACGCAGCTCTTCATCAATCAACTCGGGATGAAACTCTGGCAAATCACTGCGGAACAGTTCGCGCGCTTCCTCACTTACATCATGACCCTCAAGATAAATAACGTTGGTTTTAGCGTCTCGCATGATGTCATAGTAACGGTGCAGAAACGCTGTCAAAATACCAAGGTTTTCACCGGGGCTGACCATTAACACCTGCAGGCCGATATCTTCAAGATAGCGCATGGTGGCCGTAATGTTGGTCATATCCATCTTGTTAAACGCTTCGTCCAGCAAGATAAGGCCGACCCCATCCTGGTGGGTGTCGTCCAGCCGATAAGCAGAAGCCAATGCGGCGCCAGCGATCACGTAGAGCGGCGCGCGGTGCTCACCTCCTGAGCCAGGCCCGAGGCGCTTGCTGAGCATGCCGACACGCTTTGTGGCGCCTGTGACGGCATCTTCACGCTGGATCTCAATATCGAACTCGAAAAACTCACGGTAGTCATCCAGGGGACTGCGCGCGCCAGCTGCGCCCGTAGCGATCTTATCGTCGAGCAGATCACGGAACTGCTCAGGCAGCTCCCCGGCGGATCCAAACATGCTACCGCTAACGCCAAAAGCGGCCACATCTTTAATAAACTTCAGAAGGTGGGCGAGCTTAGGCCGCGGGTTGGCGACAAATTGATAGCGTTCTCCGTTTGTAAAAACTGGGCAATTTTTCAATGCGCTATTCAGCCGATTAATTGTGCGGTCCAGCCACTCAAAATTCGCATCCAGAAGGACTGCTACGTCCGTTTTGAAGGTCTCCTGGGAGGTTTGATAGGCATGATCCATTTCTTGCTTGTAATCGACAAGTTCGATATCGCGCAGCCGAGCGATAAAATTGCCAAGCCACATGCGCGACTGTTGCCAATCCCCCAGCACTTCGCGGCTGACATGTTCCCTGTACTTACTGATGAACTGCCCAAAATTCGTCGCGCCACGTGATCGTGCCGTCTCCAGCCTGTTGCGTGCCAAGCGCGCCTGGTCGGCACAATGGGTGCGCATCAAAGCGTACTGTGAACCGAATTGGCCAAGGCATTGGTCCCAATCTTTAGACGCAGCATCGACATCGAACTCCCCATCTTGGCGCGCCTCCTCAGCGCGTGCATTTGCAAACCGGGAGTTTTCCGCAGCCAGACCTTCTGCCTGTATTGCCATCCCCGCTGCCGAATTTGCGTTGGACTCTTCCTGATAAAGGCCGTTCATGGCACCTTGCAGTCCAATTTCCTTCTCAATAGCAGCATTCAATTCCAGGTTCAGCCGCACGTACTCAGCGTCTGCCGTAGCGGCCAGTCTCGTGGCGAGGGAAGACTTCTCTTCAAGCGCGTCCTTGACCTGTTTTACTGCCGCGATGGCGCGATCAATGTTTTCTGCAGAATTGAACGCTATCAACTCATTCGTCAGCTGGCGAACGGCTGTTTCGCGCTTTTCGAGAACCTCGATTTGAGCCTTCAATCTCATAATCTGCTGCGCCAGCTCGTCGCGCTGTTCTATTGCAACCCTTCCAATACGGCACCGGCCGGGCTCGACTGGCTGAACGCGGTCGATATCGCCGCCATTGACATACATACCGTCGTTCATCAATGTACGTGGTCCGAGCAACGCTTCTGCGTTTGTATGTGCTCTCATCAGGTCGCCGAATTTGGCGCGGACGTACGCGACGGCTGCAGGCGAGTCGCCCTCAATCAATTCGGCAACAGATCCCGCCTTGGGCCGCCAGTTGATATTCTGGCGCGACTCCATGCCCATCTTGACACCGTACAGAGGGACCGAACGATAGCAAGAAAAGCTCTCTTCTTCTTCCCCCGGCGGTACCAATAGCGCCTCACGATGAGGGCCAAGATAGCCCTCGATCACGCCCTGCCAAGCTGGATCGGTAACACGCACGAGATCACATACTGGGACTGGGCTCAGCTTTTCCCGCTGCATAGCAAGCAACAGCCTTTTAACGTTGTCAGTCAGTGGCGGACGTCCCTCCTTGATACGTTTCAGATCGTCTTCAGCCTCACTTAGCTGTTCACGCAGCGTTCCGATTTCGTGACCAATCGCGCCAGGCAGCCTGAAGAGCTTAGTGACGGCTGCAGCGATCAGCTTGTTCATCGGCCTAAATGCGGCGCGCAGTGCATCGGCCGACATGCTGGCAGCAGTCTTTCCACTCTCGGGCAACCCGGCTGCACAGGCTTGCAGGTCAGTCGCCTCATTTTGTAGGTGCTCGCTGGCGCCAGCGGCGGCGAGATGCATGCGAGCAAGGTCGAGAAACCCGCTGAGCTCCTTCTCGCCGCTTACAGCCCGGGCATTTGCTTTCTCGATAGCAAGCTGCAGTGTCCCGCTATCTTGATGAGCTGCGTGGCCGTCTCGCAGTGCGCGCAAGCGCATAATATCCGCGCGCTTCTCGTCAAGGCTGGTTTGTCCATGCTGGAGCGCGCTCTTTGCATCGTTGTACCTCGCCTCGGCCCGTTCGCGCGATGTCGTCGATAAGTCGTGCTTTTCCAATTCGGCTTCGCGCACGCACGATAGGGCCAAAGCGTCCCAGGTAACTGCCCGGCTCGATTCGGTCGCTGCGCGGGTAAAGTCCTTCAGGATCGCATCGCCATCATTGATCTTGGTTTCTACGTGCGCCACCATCTCGGCAAGTTTCTTGAACGAATCTGTAACATCCTTGAACTTTTTGATGTTCGTAGGTTTGCGCTCCAGCACATCGTCTCGCACAATGTTGTCCACGGTCTTGTCGAACTTCATACGCAAACCGAATCGAAAGGCGCGCGTAAACGCTTCAGTCACCGGCGCGCCGCCGCTCCCACGCAAAGCGAGCAGATGAGCGCGGATAAAGCGTTCGCTATCTGTGAACAGGATCGTTTCAGCATCCTGCCCAGAGCGGTGCAGGAGCTGCTGCCGGAAGCTCTTCCAGTCTCGAGGTTGCTCGTCGCCATCAATCGTTTCAAGATGGTCGCCCATCGACAGTTCGATCCCATGCAATACATACCGCCCGAGCACTTCATGACCATCTTTTTCAATGGAGGCGTAAATGCACACTCCAACAGTGATTGGCAGGTTCGTCTGGGAATCTCTGAACAGCAGCGTAATATAGGTAATGGCTTGGTCGCGGACGCGGTCTTCAGGGTTTGGACCGTATTGCCCAAGGCAATACGAACGAATGTTTCGTGTTGTGCTGTTGTCGTCAGCCTGAGCATTCAATGCGAGTAAATTGGAGTTCCCGCCGAAGAGCGCGATCTGGGAAGCGTCAAGCATGGAGCTCTTGCCACTACCATTCGGTCCGAACACACCGGTGATTTTCTTGATGGAGAACTCCTGTTGTTCATACAGGAAAAACTGAACTACTTTGATACTCTCCAAATATTTCAATTTGTGTCCCCTTCAAGGTGGTGATGGTCTTCGTCCAATTCCGGTTTGTCGTCATTTATTTCCAGATCAACTGGCCAGTTCTCCGCGACGATCATCTCTTGCTGCGGCTCTGCATCATCATGATTTTTGTCGTCCTCGCCATCGTCATCATCCAGGTTGCCCGGGAGTGCCCATCCGGCGAGTCGTGATAGCGCTGCTTCCCCTAAAACAACGGTGATCGCATGTCGGATCATAATTGCGTAGTCCTGGCCGTGAAGATCCACATCGAGGACCTCCTCGTCGGCACCGCCTACGATGCGAGCAATGCCCCAGCGTCTCGCAGTACGGAGGAGATCCCTCAATTCCGATTTCCCAGGAAGCGTCCGGCCGGTCATCATGCGATACTTTTCGCCTAGTTCCACGAGATCACAAACCACCTCGCCATCGTCGTTTGTATCAGCATTTCGCGCCGCTTCGTCATAGATATTGCGCAGCACCAGCGCGAACAGGGTCTGGTTGGTGCTGGCGGTACCGGATTTTCCATGTAGTGGCACTGCATAAGCGTACCGGAGCTCGCGGTTAACTTGGACGCCCACACCCAAGGGGCGCAATGCAATCCTGATATCGCGCTCATAACCCTCGATAAGGTGGTACGCGTTACGGCTGTGCCTGTCCGAGTGGTACAACACCTGTTCGTTGACCAGACGGTAACTCGCTAATTCAAACTCGGCGGGCATGTACAGGCCCTGCGAGCGCGCTGCCAAGGTATCCCAATGATTACTCATGATTTGCCTTTTGCTTTGTTCTTGCGTGCCACCCTGAACGTGCGCCCGCTGACCAAGTGATGTGATTCTTCCCCAATGGATTGCGGCATAACGTTAAAACCAGGGACCATTGATCTGACATCCCGTTGTAGCGTGGGGCTTTCGGTACCCATCGCAACCGATATGGTTAAGAGCGACTGATATGCTCTGCCCTCTACCACCTTCTCAATTTCCAGATCGGAGCTTTCGATCTGGGTCTGGCCGCCCAACTGCTGCAGCAAAAATGCAGTCAATTTCGGCGAGTTCATCGCACGCGCATCGCGGGCCCGTTGCATCACATGGGCACGCGCAATGTCCCCGGGGGCAGGAAGCACCTTCCTGAGCTTCGACGGCGCCAGGCGCTTCGTGAATTTGCGTGGCAGTGCCAGGTTCATTCCATTGATCATCCCGCCAGCGGCAAACGGGTCACACATGAGTAGCTGGGTGCCGCCATTAATACTTTCGATCGCAACATTGATCATTTGACCGATAGGGCGAACGGTGCGAACCGAGTAGTCCAGGTAAGCTAGGGCACGACGATTCGCGCGACGGATTTCGTCATCCAGCCGGTCAAGGTATTCGTCAATGCGCGTTAGCTCGCGCAAGCGATGCAGGTCACGTTCGTACTGGCGTTCAGCGCGCGCCATGTCACCGGGGAACTGCTTGTCTTCATACCATTCGATCAGCCGCATTCGCTCGATTGGTGATTCATCGATCCCATCGACGATGCGCAGGATTTGCTGACGTTTGGACAATGGATGCTCTCGCGTACGCAACTCCCTATAATCACCAATGAACACTCGCTCGATATAGTCGCTGAAGAACTTGGACAGGTACCTCGCCGGAGTCGCTTCTTTACTCAGCGACTCCATCAAATCGCGGATGATCGTACTGGTATTGCGGATGTGCTCAAGCAGATTGCGAGCCTGCTGCGCCGCCTCGATCAGCGTGTCCCCACTAGCTTCCTCATTCTCGACCATCGTAATCAAGCCAAAGATCGAATTGATTTTCCCTGACACGTAAATTGGTCCACTCTCAGCAAACTGCATAAGCAAATTTAGAAAGTGACTAATGGACGGACTCATCGTGACAACTTTTTCCGCACCGTGGCGGCCACGCCGCAGCCATTCAGTTTCCACAAATCGATTGAAAACCAGGTTGGCACGCATGTTGAGGTTTGAAACGGGGCCGCTACCCTCTTCATCCTCCCAGGCCTCGCTGTCATCGAGCTCACGCTCGATATCCGCAATGATGTCGCGGATCGGAAAGCCGTCACTTGGTGGTAGTGGCGCATCTGGCCCAAAACGGGTTCGGTGCAACCCTACCAGCACAGTCCAAAATCGCTCATGGTTCAGCGACGCGAGGGGTTTAAAGATAGTCCCGGGCAGCCGGTCGAATAGCGGCGGTACGTTGACGCTCGCGGCCCTGCTCAAAGTCGGTTCTAGAAGAGCCATTGCTCAATCTCCCTGACATTTTGGACCGCAAGCTGGTAGTCCGGCGGGCGCTGCGTCTCGACGTTAGTCGCTGCACGCACGTCCTGAACAAAATACTGGATCAACGCGGCCCGGCAGGTTTCGACAAGTGCCACCGCGCCATTCATGTACTCAAAGCGGATTACTTCCGCCTGCTCCGCTGACAAAGCGGGATGAGCAACCAGAGAAATTTTCACTGGTGTCATCCACGCAGTATCGGACTCAGATGTAAATTCGGCCTGTCGATCCTTCAGTATCTTGGCGCTCACAATACGGCCCAGTGCGAAGTCACGATATCCGGCGGCTTCCTCACAATAGGCACGGACATGCCAGCGGCACCCCGCTCTGATGAGACTATGCGGGCTGACAGTTCGTTGGTGCGGAGCCGGATTTTTCATCGATCGATATGAAATACTGACCACCCGGCGCTCACGCGCGGCCGAATGCATAGACGAATAGATCGCGGGACCAGGCGCTGCAATATCAGGATATCCAACCCAAACAAGCGAGTGTTCTTCACCGATCGGAGTGGCATATGGCATTCCGGCAAGCACGAGGTAGTGCGCGAGTTCAGCTGCGTTATTGCGGCGATTCGACTGCGCCGTGTGCAATGGACGCAGGAAGTCTGCGGTCGGGTAGAAGTTCTTGGTCTTCGAGTCATGAATGAGCCAAGTTGGATGCGCCTCCCGGAACTCCCTGATCAGGACACTAGCCCGCACGCTGCTATTCAAACCGAAAATTCCACGCAAACGTGCGTTGTTTAAGCGTCCTTCCCAGCGCAGCAAAATCTCCATTTGATGCAGTTGTGAGTATTTTTTTTCACTATACATAGGAAAGATATTCTCAAGTCGTTACCAAAGTTGTAAAACTGCACCCAAGAAAAAATAATATTCCAAAAAATATGATATGTAAATATGTATTATGTTATTTGCATTTTTCTGAAATAATTTGTTGATTAACCATCTCCATTGACAAATAAATGACACCCACGAGTTTCTGGTATTGAGCAGTTAAAAACAACGCTGCGGAGCAAGTCAAAATCGGCTGCATTTGCGGCACTCTGCCATTTCCCCGTAAAGGTGTCGCTGAAGAAGCTCTGGCGTATTAAAATCACGCCCCATGACCTCCCCCACCACCACTTCCCCCATCCCCGACAGCATCCTGCTCCCTTCCCTGGCCGTACTGGGAGGGCAGATTTCCGTCAACCTGGGGGCGGCGGTGGCGAAAAACCTGTTTCCGGTGATCGGCGTCGAGGGCATCACGGCCTTCCGGGTGGGCTTTTCGGCGCTGTTCCTGCTGGCGGTGTTCCGGCCCTGGCGTTTTACGCTGACGCGCAAGGATGTGCTGAACCTGCTGGTGTACGGCTCCGTGCTGGGGCTGATGAATTTGCTGATTTACCGGGCGTTTGCACTGATTCCGATCGGCATCGCGGTGGCCATCGAGGTGACGGGGCCGCTGGCAGTGGCGATGCTGTCGTCGCGCCGGCCGCGCGACCTGCTGGCGGTGGGGTGCGCCGTGTTCGGCCTGTATCTGCTGCTGCCGCTGCAGGGCAGCCCGGGCAGCCTGGACCCGGTCGGCGTGGCCTATGCGCTGGGCGCGGCCACCTGCTGGGCGCTGTATATCATTTTCGGCAAGCGCGCTTCTTCACTGCAGGGTGGCCAAGCCGTGGCCTGGGGCATGACGGTGGCGGCCCTGCTGACGGTACCGATCGGTGCGGCTTATGCGGGCACCGCCCTGCTGTCGCCGTCGCTGGCCCTGATGGGGCTGGCGATCGCCATGTTGTCGAGCGCGCTGCCGTACACCTTGGAAATCTTTGCCCTGCGCCGCTTGCCGCAGGGCGTGTTCGGCATGTTCAGCAGCGCCGCGCCGGCCGTCAGTGCGCTGGCCGCCATGGCGGTGCTGGGCGAGCACCTGAGCGCGATACAATGGCTGGCGATTGCCTGCATCGTGCTGGCGTCGGCGATGGCGGCGCTGGGCGCGCAGTCCAAACGTTGATCGACAAGGACGGGCGGGCAGCCCTGTAGAATAGCTCATCGCCATTTACGCCGCATCGTCACCACCATGATTCTTTTTTCGCCATCGGCTTGCCGCGCTGCCTTGAGCCTGGGTATGGCTTTACTCGCCACGCCAGCCGCCGCCCTGAAAGGCGACCCCGTCGCCGGCAAGGCGGCGTTTTACAGATGCGCCTCCTGCCACCAGGTGGGTCCGTCCGCGCGCGCCGGATTCGGGCCGAAACTGTCAGGCGTGATCGGCCGCAAGGCGGGCGCCACGCCGGACTACCGGTACTCGCCGGCCATGAAAAACGCGAATATCGTCTGGACCGAACAAAACCTGGCCAGCTTCCTGAAAGCGCCCGGCGATTTTATTCCGGGCAATAAGATGCGCTTCTGGGGACTCGGCAACGCCCAGCAGGTGGCAGACCTGCTGGCCTACCTGCGCACGCAATAATGTTGTCATAATCAGCAGATATAATCACCACATTCAGCCCACTGTTCAGCACCGACCACAAGGACCTGTTTCGATGACCACCATGCCAGCCAACTCCGTTGCCAGTAAACTGATCGCCATGCGTGGCTGGCTGATCGCCCTGCCCTGCGCGCTGTCGCTGCTGCTGGCCCTGCCGTGGCTTGCCTCGCTGGGCGGCACCAGCTTGCCGGCGTGGTTCACTGCGGCTGGCGGCCTTGCCTGCCTGTTTGCCATGCTGGTCATTGCCTGGCGTGCAGGCGCCTTGCGCGGCGGCTTCATATTTGCCTTCGCCGCTGCCCTGCTGCTGTTGCCCGCCGCCCGGTATTTGCAGCTGATCTGACCTTCCGGTGGCTCACGGCTTGGCCGGCAGCTTGCCGGCGCACAGGTAAATCGCATACACGGCGGCCATCCCCACCAGCACATACACGGCGCGCGAGGCCGTGGTCATGTCGCCCAGCAGGCGTGCCACCACGTCGATACCGAACAGGCCCAGCAGGCCCCAGTTCAGCCCGCCGATCACCAGCAAGACCAGGGCCACCCAGTCCAGCGTGTTCAGGCGCGCTAGGGTCAGTACCTCACGCACGCCGCTTTCCGTCCCCGATTGAGTATTCGCCATCGCTGCCTCCCGTCAAGTTCGAAAACCTGGCCGTGCCATCGCGCGCCAGGCCAGGACTGGAGTGTAGGCGCGGCGCGCGCGATGGGCATTCAGAACATGCCGCAGGAATCAGTAGGACGACTCCTGATTTGCCGCCAGCATCAAGGCAGGCTCAGCTGCTTGTACATGATGGTGGTGGCGTCCAGCCTGCCGCCCTCGGGCGCCAGCGCATAGCCGGGTATCACGCCGGCTGTCTTGTAGCCCAGCGAGCCATATAACGATTCGGCATGGTCGTGGGTGCGCGTGTCGAGCGTCAGCAGCTGGCGGGGCAAGGCGCGTGCCCTGTCTTCCACGGCCTGCATCAGCCGGCGGGCAATGCCGCGCCGCCGGAACGCGGGATGGACCAGCAGCTTGCGCACCTCGGCCCGGTGCGCCTGGTTGGGCGGCGTGTCCCAGTCCAGCTGCACCGCGCCGGCGATCGCGCCAGCGAACTGCGCCACCAGCAGCAAACGGCTGCCGCGCGCCACCGCCGGCAGCACATTGCCGGTCCAGAAAGCATCGCTGTCACAAGATTTGAACGGCAAGATAAAACCGATGCTGGCGCCGTCGTGCACGCAGGCGTGCAGCAAGGCGGACAGTTGTGGCAGGCGCGCGGCAATGGCATCGGCGTCGAAGGTTACAAGGTGCATGGGGTCCTCGGCAGTCATCAGATAATCAACAGGAAATAGCGCGCGCCGCTGTCAGCAGGCGTATCGAAGGCGCTGGGGCCGGACAGCTGGTAGCGCAGGCAGTCGCCAGGCAGCAAGTCGTGGCGCTGGCCATCGACGGTGACGGCCAGCTTGCCTTCCTGCATCAGCAAATGGTGTTCCATGCCGGGACGCGGCGAGGTGGCGTAGGCGATATGGGCGCCGGCATCGAGTTCGCATTCGAGCGCTTCGCCGGCCAGCGCCTGCGACGGCGGCGAGACGGAACGGCGGCGAAAGCCCGTTTGCGGATCGCTCCAGACGGGCTGGTCCGCGCGCCGCAGCAGCGGTGGAAAATCCTCTTCCACCATGCGCAGCAAACGCGACATGCTCAAGCCATACACGGCGCACAAGCGGCCCAGCACGCTGGTGGTGGGACTGACCTCGGCGTTTTCCAGGCGCGACAAGGTGGCGCGGCTGACCTGGCTTTGCGCGGCCAGCTGATCGAGCGACCAGCCGTGCTCCACGCGCAGCTGGCGCAAGCGCTGGGCCAGGCGCTGTTCGGTGGCCTGTTCAGATGTGATTGCATTTTCCATATATGGGAATATATTCCATAAATGGAAATTTCTCAAGCACCGACCGTTGCGCAACGTACAGACCCAGCCGCAAGCTGCTGCCAGCATGGGGCCTCACTCACCAGGAGATCGCCATGCCAGCGATGAAAGACACGCCAGCCATTCCGCCAGCCCGCCAGGGCCAGGCCCCCACCAAATTGCAGCGCGACGAGTTCCATTTGCAATTTGTGCGTTCGTTTGCCGATCCGACCTTCGACAAGGTGCGCGAGGCGCTGGGCCAGGTGGAGGACGTGGCGTGGAGCAATTACGAGCAAGGCCGCAAGGCGCCCGTCACGCAAAAAGCGGGCCCGGGCTTTGCCGACCCCGACTACGATCTGTCGGTGGAATGGAAGGAAACCCACGACCGTCTGCTCGCTGCGGAACAGCGCCAGAAAGACCCGGCCACGCCGTCGCGCGTGCTGCTGATCTGCGCCTCGGCCCGCAACGACGGTTCTTGCCCCGGCGAAATCTCGAAGACCTGGCGCATGAATCTGTGGGCCCGCGAGATCCTCGAAGCCGATGGCATCGAGGTGGACTTGCTGGACCTGAGCCTGCTGACGTCCTCGTACGATTTGCATATTCACCCGTGCAAGGGCTGCGCCTCGACCGCCATGCCGCTGTGCCACTGGCCGTGCAGCTGCTACCCAAACCATGGCGAACGGCAAGTCAACGACTGGATGGCCAGCATCTACGAACAATGGACGGCCGCGCACGGCGTGATCATCATGACGCCCGTCTACTGGTATCAGACGCCGGGCGTGCTCAAGCAGATGATAGACCGCCTGGTCTGCGCCGATGGCGGCAATCCCGACCCCACCTCCACGCATGGCAAGAAGGCGGTCGAGGCGAAGGCGCTGGAATTGCAGGGCTGGAATTACCCCAAGCACCTGGCCGGGCGCGCCTATGGCCTGGTGGTACATGGCGACGTGGCCGGTATCGAAGGCGTGCGGCGCGGGTTGTCGGACTGGCTGGACTGGATGGGCCTGGTCGCCGCCGGCGCCAAGGCACGGCTGGACCGCTTTATCGGCTACTACGAAAGCTATGCGCAAAGCCATGAAACCCTGGACCGCGACTTGGCGATGCAGGAAGAAGTACGCAACGTGGCGCGCGCCGTGGCCGAGGCCGTCAAACGGCAACGCGCGGGCACCCTGGCGCCAGCCGATGCGGGCCTGACGCCGCCACGGCCGAAATAAGGCAGAGGCGACCCGGCCTACCGCAAAACTTCGTACAATAGGGGCTGGCCGATTTTTCCTTCAGGTATCCCATGCATTTCTCGAACTGGCTGCTGTTTTGCGGCGTTGCCCTGCTTGTCACGTTTTCGCCCGGCCCGGCCGTGCTGTTGGCCATCTCGAATGCGATCGCCGTCGGCCCGCGCCGCGCCATGGTCAGCAGCTTGGGCAATGGCGTGGGACTGTTCATTATTTCCGGCGTGGCAATGGCCGGCATGGGCGTGGTGCTGGCCACCTCGGCTACCGCCTTCATGCTGCTGAAACTGGCCGGTGCCCTGTACCTGGTCTACCTGGGCATCAGGCAATGGCGCAGCAAGACCAGCATTGTCGCCGCAGCCGAAGTCTCTCAACAGCCGCGCGCGGCCAATCCGTATTCGAACTGGAAACTGTTCCGCCAGGGCCTGACGGTGGCGCTGACGAATCCGAAAGCCATCCTGTTCTTCTCGGCCCTGTTTCCCCAATTTATTACACCAGGCGAGCCGGTCGGCATCCAGTTCGCCGTGCTGACGACCTCGTTTGTCGCCTGCGCCATGCTGGCCCATCTGTTCTACGCCACCCTGGCGCGCCTGCTGAAAAGCCAGCTGGCCAGCCCCGGCCGCGCCAGGCTGTTCAACCGCATCTCGGGCGGCGCCTTCGTGCTGCTGGGCCTGAGTTTGTTGCGCCTGCGCAGCAAAGCGGCTTAATCGCCCAGGAACGCCTCGATGCTGGCCGCCAGCGCCAGCGGGGTTTCATTCATCGGATAGTGGCCCGCGTTGTCCAGCACCTCCAGCCTCGCTTGCGGGTACCACGCCAGATAAGTGCGGCGCATCAGGGCCGCATCGAAACGCGGGTCGTGCCGCCCCACCAGCGCCAGCAAGGGAACGTCCAGCCTGGCCTGTTTGACTTCTCCGCTGAAATCCGTGTCGCTCCAGGCAAGAAAATACTTGGCAAACGCGGCCGGGTCGGCGCTGGCCCAGGAGTAGCCAGCTTTCCAGTCCAGCCAGGCCGCCGATAAACGCCCACCCGTGCTGCGGTCGATGATTGCCCGCCGCGACTGCAAGCTGCCGGCCGCGTCCATGAACAGCGCACGCGCCGCGTCGTCAAACGCCACGCCGCAACTGGGCACCGGCGCCAGCGCCACCAGCTGGCGCAAGCGCCCCGGGGCCAGCAGCGCCAGCCTTTCCATCGCCATGCCACCCATCGAGTGGCCGATCACGCTGAAGGTGGCGAGGCCCAGGCTGTCCGCCAGCGCCAGCGCGTCGCGCGCGATTTCCTCGATGGTGCAGTCGCCGGCCGCGCCGCGCATGCCGCCATAGCCGCGGCTGTCCATGAAGAAATAGCTGCATCGATGGCCGTCCAGCCCCACTTCCATGGGAGCAAACGCCCACGCGTCGCCAAACCAGCCGTGCAGCACGATCACGGCGTGTGCGCCCTTGCCGTAGCGGTGATAGGTGTTGACCATATGATTGCCTTTCAAATCGACGATGGTAAGGGCGACGACGTCGGCCTGCTACCGGCAAAAGGTCAAATACTGTAGAGTTTGGGCCATGAGCGATTTTTATACGGAAGTGCCACGCGAACTGATCACAAGCAGGCGGGACCATGCCGCCGGCACGCAGTTCCCCAGGCATCGGCATGCGCGCGGCCAGTTTGCCTGTGCCGCCAGCGGCGCCATCAGCGTGCATACGCCGGAAGGCAACTGGCTGGTGCCGCCGCGCGGCGCCTGCTGGCTGCCGCCGGGCATGGAACACGGGATGCGCATGCATGGCCAGGTGACCATGCTGAATGTTTTTGTCGACGCAGCCGCCATCGCCAGGGCGCAGCTGCCCCTGGACTGCCGGGTGCTCGACACCACGCCGCTATTGCGCCAGCTGCTCGGTGAGGCCGTCAAAACAGATCCGCTGTATGCGCCGGACTCGCGCGCGGGCCGGCTGATGGCCTTGCTGCTCGATGAAATCGGCGCCATGCCGGCGCTGCCGTTGAATGCGCCGCTGCCGCACGATGCGCGGCTGGCGCGCCTGTGCACCGGCCTGCTTCAGCAACCCCATCTGCATGACGACCTCGATGCCGTGGCGAATACGGCCGGCATGAGCCGGCGCACCTTTACCCGCTTGTTCCGCGCCCAGACGGGCCTCAGCTTTGCGCAGTGGCGCCAGCAAGCCTGCCTGCTGGCGGCGATTGCGCGCCTGGCCGACGGGCAGGCCGTCACCCGCGTGGCGCTGGACCTCGGTTATGCCAGCCCCAGCGCCTTTACGGCCGCGTTTCGCCGTGTGCTGGGAACGGTGCCCAGCGCATACAATCCTTAGGCGATCAACCCGGCAATGCGCTGCGCGATCGCCTGTGCCAGCTTCTGGATATGGTAACCGTCGACAAAGCCGTGGTGGGCCTGCACCGAAAACGGCACCGCCATGCGGCCATCGATGCCCGGGCCAAACTTGCCCCAGCTAATGCACGGAATATCGGCGTCGCCGTGGCGGTAGACCGGGTGCTCGATGGCGCGCAGGTCGAGCCACGGCAGGCTGGTAATAAAGATATTGTGGCGCTGCTCGCGCACGCTCTCGCCTTCGCCGGTATTGATCAGCTTGGCTGAAGCTTCGGCGATGCGCTTGGCGTCCAGGCTGCGGGCGATAAACAGGTCGAGCTGGTCCGTCATCTCGAAGCGCGTATAGTTCAGGTTGTCGTCCGCATTGATGACGGTGTAGGAAGCGGGAAAGTCATCGATCTTGATGACTTCGCCGTCCAGGATGCGGTACATGAAGTTGTCGCTTTGCTTGACCGTGTTCAGCACGCAATACAGGAAAAAGTGGAACACGGGAATCTGGCGCGCCTTGCACCAGGGCCGGAAGTCCGGCACGTCGAGCAGGAAATTGATATTGACCAGGGGATTTTCAAACGAGCTGAACAGCTCATAGCGGTCGCGCCGCTTTTCAAAATTTTTCATGCGGCGAGTGTAGACGATGGATGTGCTGGCGGGCAAGCCCGGCAGGATCATCTATTGCCTGTCGACCGGGATCGTCACAAACACCATCTTGCGCGAGGCGCTGCGCGGTTTCCACGGCGGGTTGATGACCGAGATATCGCGCACGCCCAGCCGGGCAAAGTCGTCCAGGCTATAGGTCCAGCCCGCCGCATTCGGGTTCGCCTTGACGAATTGGTCGTAGCGTTCGTTCTGGCCCAGCGAGCTGATATCGGCGCGCACGCCCAATTGCTCGAAATATTGCGCTTCGCGGCGGCCACCCTGGCTGCTGATGCCGGCGATCTGCGCCATGAACGCCTTCTGTTCCTCGGCGGACAAGGCGTCATAGATCTTCCGGGCACTCTCGTCCAGAGTCAGTTTCTCGAGCTTCCCCGGCCCGCCGTGGTAGCCAATCATGGCGAAATTGCTGACGATCTTTTCGATTCCCGCCGGGAAAACGTAATTGGCGCAGGACGACAGGCAGAACTCCATCACCCGGACATTGAGCTTGTGCGCGCGCACCCAGCTGCCCAGGTCCATGCCCGCATTGACCTCGCCGCCAGGGCTGCGGATCGACAGCACGGCCGGCTTGGCCGCGAGGCTGTCATACAGCGCAATCAGCTGCTGGTTCGCCGCCTGGTTGATGGGCCCGACATATTCCAGCTGGCCATTGCTGAAGTACACCTGGGTTGTCTCTTCCCCGGCCGCCATGGCCGGAGAGAAAAGCGCCAGCAGCGCGGCGCTGCACATCAAATTACGCATCAAAAACCACCATATCAGGAAAGGAAATCAAAAACGGGCCCGGCATCATGCCTGCAAATCCCGTTGCACGCGCCAGGCCAGCGGCAAGGTCAGCAACAGCATGGCGGCCAGCGCCAGCAAGGCCAGCGGCACGCCGGTGGCGTCGCCGAGGGCGCCGAACAGCACCGGCGCGACCGCGCCACCGCCGATGCTGCCCGTATAGAACAGGGCGAAAGCCTGCTCGCGCTTGCCGGCCGCGGCCAGTTCCGGCACCATGCCGTACAGTACGGACGAGGTGCCGTTCAGCGCCAGGCCCAGCAAGGGCAGCATGACCATAATGGCGGCCAGCGGCAGCCACAGCGCCAGCACGATCAACAGCGACGTCATCGATTCGGTCAGCCAGACGGTTTTCATCATGCCGATGCGCGCGCCTAGATAGCCGCACAGCAGCTTGCCGAAAGCACCGCCGACGAACAGCAGCGACAAAGCCACGCCGATGCCCGCCGTGCCGGCGCCTTTGCTTTTCAACAGGAATGGCAGAAAGGTCAGAAAACCCATGCGCACGGCGCTATCCAAGGTGCCGGTCGCCAGCAGCGCATGAAAGCCGCCCCGGGCATCCTTGCCTGCGATGGCTTTGCGCACGGCTTGCTGGCTGGCCCGCAGCTCTTCCGGCTTGGGCAACAGCCACCACAGCAAGGCGGCGGCGGCCAGGCCCAGCAACCCCAGCAGGCCGACGCTGGCCTGCCAGCTGCACACCAGCAGCAGCAAGCCGACCAGGGCCGGGATCAGGGTCTTGCCGATATCACCGGCGAAATTGTATTGCGACAGCGCCTCCTTCACGCCGCCGCCCGCCTCGTGCGTGTCGGTGACGATCGACGAGGCCAGCGGATGCTGCACGCTGGCGCCCAGGCCGCCCAACAGCAGCGCCAGCAGCAATACCGCCAGGCCACCGGCCAGGCCCGCCAGCAGATAAGCCACACCCGCCAGCGCCGTGCCCGCCACCAGCATGCGTTCGCGTCCCCAGCGTTTGGCCAGGCGGCTGGCCAGCAGCTGGAAACCGGCCATCATGCCCGAATACGATACGCGCAACAGCCCCACCATGGCGTAACTGAGGGCAAACTGGGCCTGCCACAGCGGCAGCAGGACATAGATCGCATCCGTCAGGCCGTCGTGCACGGCGTGCGCGCCGCAGGCGGCAAACAGCGAGCGCCGGCGCATGGATTTTTCCGCACCCGGGGTAGCGGATATCGAAGCAAGCGCTGCGGCGGGCGTATCAGTCATGGCCTGGCATGAGGAAGATCGAGGGCTTGCCAGTCTACACCCTGCCCGCAACTGCTGTCACGATGTCACGGTGGCGCCAGCGACAGCCTATCATGCCCATACCGACAAACTCACGCATTCCCACCCGCTGCGCCGCGCCATCCTGTGCGCGCATGCCAGCTCCTGCCCGTCACATGCTCGCGGCTGCCCTGAATCATGGCCAGACTGCCATTATTTCTTGTCGCCGAAATATTTATTTTTGTTGCACTGGAAGAAACGGGTAGATTGGATGGGCGCCTGCCAGTCCCGGAAATCGATGGATGCCGATTCTTCCCGAAAAAAATTGCAAGAATTTGAATCCGGTCACGTTTGCCATCCGTACAAGTCAGGCAGCTCTGTAGTTCATTGAAGTATTGCTCTTGCGTATAACAATTCAGGGAGAATCGACATGTCTTTAATGCAATCGAAAACCGCACTGGGCGCCGCCATCCTCGGCAATCTGTTGGCCATGGCGTTTGCGCCATCGGCCTTCGCTTCCAGCCACCGCGAAGCACCGTTCATCACGCAAAACCCCAAGGTCGACGCCACCGACTTCTATATGTTCCGCAGCTATGAAGCGGGCCGCGGCGCCTACACCACCCTGGTGGCCGACTATGTGCCGCTGCAGGACGCCTATGGCGGCCCGAACTATTTCACCATGGACCCGCAGGCCCTGTACGAAATCCATATCGATAACAACGGCGACGGCAAGGAAGACATCACCTTCCAGTTCCGCTTCACCAACACCATCAAGGACGCCCAGTTCACCGTCGGCGGCAAGAAAGTCTCGATTCCACTGGCCATCAACGGCGGCGCCATCGACACCGTCAACCCGGCCGGCCTGAACGTGCGCGAGACCTACAGCGTCACCGTGGTGCGCGGCGACCGTCGCAGCGGCACCCGAACGGCGGTTACCAATGCCAGCGGCGGGGGCACCACCTTCGACAAGCCCATCGACAATATCGGCAACAAGTCCATCCCCAACTACGCGGCCTATGCGGCCCAGCACGTGTATGCCGTCAATATTCCCGGCTGCGCCACACCGGCCCGCATGTTCGTCGGCCAGCGCAAGGACCCGTTCGTGGTGAACCTGGGCGAAACGTTTGACCTGATCAATATCAAGGCGCCCGCCACCGAGTTCGCCGCGAATGCGGAGTCGGCCACCAAGGATGACCTGGCCAAGAAAAACGTCACCGCCATCGAAATGGAAGTGCCGACCTCGTGCCTGACGGCCGGCGCCGACCCCGTCATCGGCGGCTGGACCACGGCCAGCCTGCGCCAGGGCCGTCTGCTCAACCCTGCGCCGGGCACCACCACCACCGCGTCGAAAGAAGGCGGCGCCTGGGTCCAGGTATCGCGCCTGGGCATGCCTTTGGTGAATGAACTGGTGATCGGCCTGAAGGACAAGGACCGTTTCAATGCCAGCAAACCGTCGGGCGATGCGCAGTTTGCCGACTATGTGACCAACCCGACCGCACCGGCCCTGGTCGAAGTGCTGTTCGGTTCGGCCGGCGCCAAGGCGCCCACCAACTTCCCGCGCAATGACCTGGTGGCGACGTTCCTGACCGGCATCAAGGGCGTGAACCAGCCGACCACCGTCACGGCCTCGGAAATGCTGCGCTTGAACACCTCGATCGCGGCCACCGGCGTCGGCGCGCAAAACCGCCTGGGCGTGATCGGCGGCGACAATGCGGGCTTCCCGAACGGCCGCCGTCCTGGCGACGACGTGGTCGACGTGGTGCTGCGCGTGGCGATGGGCAAGCTGTGCACCCTGAATATCGGCTGCGTACCGGCCGATGCACCGGCTGGCGGCCTGCACTTCACGGACGGCGCCTTCCTGGACGAAACATCGTTCACGGCCGGTTTTCCTTACCTGAAAACCCCGATCGCCGGCTCGCCACAACTGTAAGGAGTACGACATGAAAAAGCTCAGCTTGATGGGCGCGCTGGCGGTAACGGCGCTGATAGCCGGCTGCGGTGGCGGACACAGCAGTCACCATGACGACAGTGGCAGCGGCGGCGTCAATCCGCCACCGGTGGCCCTGCTCGACACGTTTTACGTGGCCGTCAGCAATCTCATCCTGACCACCAGCGAGGACAAGGAAGGCGTCAGCATCGACGCCATCGTCGCCACCTCGCCGGAAGACAAGGAACCGGTAACATTGTAAGCAGCACCGGCGGGCCGCGGGAGCATTGCTCTGGCGGCCCGTATCACCCGACCGCAGGCCCGGAGCCCTCGCTGATGAGAAAATTGTTCTTGCTGTTTTTTACCCTGGCCAACATCGCGCACGCCGCGCCGTATATTCCCAAGGACGGCAATGCCGTCATCGAACAACTGCCGCGCCGCGCGGACACCACCCAAAGCGAACTGCGCAGCCTGCGCGCGCAGCTAAGCAGCCGGCCCCAGGACTTGGCGCTGGCCACCAGCCTGGCGCAGCGCTATATCGGCCTGTCGCGCAGCGAGACCGATCCGCGCTATCTGGGCTATGCGCAGGCGGCGCTGGCCCCCTGGTGGCGGCAAGCCGCGCCGCCCGTGCCGGTGCGCCTGCTGCGCGCCACCATCCTGCAAAGCACCCACCATTTCGATGAGGCCCTGCAAGACCTCGACGCGGTCATCGCGCAAGAACCGGCGAATGCCCAGGCCTGGCTGACGCGCGCCACCGTGCTGACGGTGCAGGGCGACTACGAAAAAGCCACGGCCAGCTGCGCCCGGCTATCTGCGCTCGCCACGCAACTGGTGACCGTCACCTGCATCGCCAATGTGGCGGGCGTGACGGGCCGCGCCGCGAAAAGCGAGCAACTATTAGATCTCACGCTCCAGCGCAGCGCCGGCACCGCGCCCGAACTGGAACACTGGGCCTTGAGCCTGCTGGCCGAAATGGCCGCGCGCCGTGGCGATGCCACGCTGGCCGAGGCGCGCTTCAGGCAGGCGCTGGCGCAGCAGCCGCGCGACAGCTATCTGCTGGGCGCCTACAGCGACTTTTTACTGGACCAGCGGCGCGCCCCCGAGGTCATCACCTTGTTGAAAGACCAGCAGCGTATCGACGCCCTGCTGCTGCGCCAGGCGCTGGCCATGCAGGCAGTGCAGAACCAGGACGCACCGTTAAAGGCGGCCACCGCCGAGCTGGCGGCCCGCTTCAACGCCGCCATGCAGCGCGGCGACACCGTGCACCAGCGCGAACAGGCGCGTTTTGCCTTGTTCCTGCAGCGCGATAGTGCCGGCGCCCTGCTGCTGGCGCAAAAAAACTGGGCCATCCAGAAGGAGGCGGCCGACATGCGCATCCTGCTGGAAGCGGCCGTGATGGCGCGCGACCGCGCCGCCGCCAAACCGGTGCTCGACTGGATAGCCGCGCACAAGGTGGAAGACGTGGCGCTGCAGGCACTGGCACGGAAAGCGGGTGCCCTGTGAACGCCCGCTTGATTGTCTTCATCGTTCTGCTGTGCGCCTGGTGTTCCCCGGCGCAGGCGCACAAGCCCAGCGACAGTTATCTGGCCATTACCGTGCAGGGCCAGCAAATCACCGGCCAATGGGATATCGCCCTGCGCGACCTCGATTTCGCCATCGGCCTCGATGGCAATGGCGACGGCCAGCTGACCTGGGACGAGATCCGCGCGCGCCACCAGGCGATTGCAGCGTATGCACTGCAGCGCCTGCATATCGCCACCACCGAGGGAGCGTGCACCGTGCAGGCGGGCGAACAGCTGATCGACCATCACACGGACGGCGCCTACAGCGTGCTGCGTTTTACGGCCGCCTGCCCCGGCACCGCCGCGCCCGCCAGCCTGGATATCGGCTACACCCTGTTCGCCGACCTCGACCCGCAGCACAAGGGCCTGCTGAAGCTGACGCACGATGGCGAGACGCAGACGGCGATTTTCGACCCCGACAGCCCGCGCCAGAGCTTGTCGATGGCCGCGCCGGACCGGCTGGCGCAGTTCGGCGCGTACGTGAAGCATGGGATCTGGCATATCTGGATCGGTACCGACCATATTTTGTTCTTATTGTCGTTGCTGCTGCCGGCCGTGTTGTTGCCGGGACTGCGCGAGCAGCAGGCCAGCTTGCGCGCCGCCTTTGTCGACGTGCTCAAAGTCGTCACCGCCTTTACGCTGGCCCACTCCATTACCCTCACCCTGGCCAGCCTGTCGCTGGTTTCCTTGCCCTCGCGCTGGGTCGAGTCGGCGATTGCCGCCTCGGTGGTGCTGGCCGCGCTGAACAATCTTTATCCGCTGTTTCGCGGCAGGCGGCCGGTGGCGGCGTTCTTGTTCGGCCTGATCCACGGTTTCGGCTTTGCCAGCGTGCTGCGCGACCTGGGCTTGCCGCAATCGGCCCTGGTCAGCAGCCTGTTCGGCTTCAACGTGGGCGTCGAGATCGGCCAGTTGGCCATCGTCGCCGTGTTCCTGCCGCTGGCCTGGTGGCTGCGCAAGAGCTGGTTTTACCGCCAGTTGTTCACCTGGGGCTCGCTGGCGATTGCGCTGGTGGCGGCCGTCTGGCTGGTGGAGAGAATTGCCGATATTAAACTGATCAGCGCCTGACGATGGATGCAGACGGCGCAGCTTGGCTGCACCATTGATTAGCCGGGCTTATAAGTCCATCCCGCTGCCGGCGGCTAATCAAATGCCGCCCACGCCGCTAGACTGTCTGCCATCGCCACCAATCGCAGGAGCCCGCCATGCAGCATGTCACCTTGAATAACGGAATCATCATGCCCGTGCTGGGCTTTGGCGTATTCCAGATTCCCGATCCGCAGGAATGCGAGCGCAGCGTGATCGACGCCGTCAACAGCGGCTACCGCCTGATCGACACGGCGGCGTCGTACATGAACGAGGCGGCCGTCGGCAAGGGACTGCGCAACAGCGGCATCGCGCGCCAGGAATTGTTTATCACCAGCAAGCTGTGGGTGCAGGACACGGGCTATGTGAACACCCAGAACGCCATCGAACAGTCCTTGCAACGTTTGCAGCTGGACTACCTGGACCTGTTCTTGATACACCAGCCGTTCGGCGACGTGCACGGTTCGTGGCGCGCGATGCAGGATGCGTACCGGGCCGGCAAGCTGCGCGCCATCGGCGTAAGCAACTTTCACACCGACCGCCTGATGGACCTGATCGCCTTCAACGAGATCGCCCCGGCCGTCAACCAGATCGAAGTCAACCCCTACCACCAGCAGGCCGGCAGCATGGCCTTCATGCAGGAGCACGGCGTGCAGGCCCAGGCCTGGGCGCCATTCGCGGAAGGCCGCAACAATCTGTTCCAGAATGAGGTACTGCTGACGATTGCCGCCAAACATGGCAAATCGGTGGGCCAGGTGGTGCTGCGCTACCTGCTACTGCGCGGCATCGCCGTACTGGCCAAGACCGTGCGCCCGGAACGCATGGCCGAAAACCTGGCCGTGTTCGACTTCAGCCTCGACGAAGCGGACATGGCCGCCATCGCCACCCTGGAAACCGGCGCCAGCAGCTTTTTCTCGCACCGCGACCCGGCCATCGTCAAGTGGATGAGCGAACGCAAGCTCGATATCTGAATCAGGGGAACGAGATAAACGCTGCCGGCACGGCGTCGGTCAGCCACACCCCATTCGCCGCCAGATAAAACACATGGCCCTGCGCCTGCATGGCGGCCGTGTCGACCGCCAGCACCACCGGCTTGCCGTGGCGGCTGCCGACGTTGACGGCGGTATCTTCGGTGGCCGACAGGTGCACATGGTTGCGGCTGCCGGCGCGCAGGCCCTGCTCGCGGATGGACTCGACAAAGCGGCTGGCCGTGCCGTGGTACAGCACGGCTGGCGGTATCGCCGGCGGCAAGGCGATGTCGACGGTCGCCAACGAGTGACCCTGGTTGGCGCGGATGCGCAGGCCATCCATGCTGACGGCGTAGCGCGTCTTGCTGTCGTTCGCCACCACTTCATCGAGCTGTGCGCGCGAGATGGTTTTGCCGTGGCTGGCCGCCTGCGCCAGCAGCTGGGCAATATCGGCCCAGCCGTTGGCGTCCAGGGTCAAGCCGATGGTCTCGGGCGCATGGCGCAATACAAGAGAAAGAAATTTGCTGGTTTGTACTGAATGATCTGTCATGCCCGCAGTGTAGCAGAGCAATATTGCTAGAAAGCGTAAGCCAGGGTCAAGCGTACCGACCTCGGTTCGACCGGATGAAAATGCCGGTCCTCCACTCCTTCCGCAGCTTCACCGGGCAGGCGCGACGCGTAGTAGTAATCGATGTCGCTGGCTCGCTTGTCGAACAGGTTGAACACATCGAGCGAGACGCGGGTCTGGCGGTTGAGCTGGTAACCGAGGCGCGCATAGGCCAGGGTGGTCGAGGCGGAGCGCACACTATTGTCTTCCACCAGCGGGCGCGGGCCGAAGTAGCGCAGTTGGAAGGCGGCCGACCATGGGCCCTGGTCGGTCAGGGTGACGCCGAACGAGGCCACCTTGTCGATCGAGCCGGGAATGAAGTTGCCAGCCGGGTCCTGCTCCGTATAGCGCGAGCGCGAGGCGGCCAGGTCCAGGTCGAACAGCAGCCAGGGCGCGGCAATATAGTGGTTGTTCCATTCGATGCCGTGGCGGCGGCTGGCGCGGCTCGGTTCGGTCTCGCCGGCGTCGCCGACAAACAGCAGCTCCGAATCGATGTCGAGGCGCCATAGCGCCAGCGAACTTTGCAGTCCCGGCAGCCATTCCGTGCGCGCACCGAGTTCCATGCCGCGGGTGGCGACCAGCGGCGTGACGGGCGCAGACGCCGTGCCGTCGGGCAAGCGCGTCTGCGTGGTGCCGCGCGCGTCATTGCTGTGGAAACCCTTGCCGGCATTGGCGAAGAACTCCGTCTTGCTCCACGGCCCGAAAATCAAGGACAGCTTGGGCGAGGTGATGCCGTCGCTGGCCTTGCCGCTATTGCCGGCGATACTGCTGGCCACATTGAAACGGTAGGCGTCATGGCGCAGTCCCGCCACCGAGCGCAGCCACGGCAGCCATTGCGTGCTGTTTTCCGCGTACAGGCCCACGCTGCCCTCGCGCACCCGGTCTTCGCGTACCGTGCTGTGCCGCACCCTGTCCTGGGTGCCATACAGGCCGACCGGCGACAGCCTGTCATGGCGCGCCTGCAGGCCGACCTTGTTGCGCATGGCAAAGCCGGCCAGCTCGGTATTCCAGCTGGCACTGGCATTCACGCCCGCCACCGTGCGCCGCTCGCTCTGCTGGAACTGGTCGCCCAGTTCAGGATCGGCCAGGAAGTAGGTGAAATTGCTGGTCAGGTCCAGCTGCGAGCGGATCACATAGGCGTCGAATTCGAACAGGCGGTTGTCCGTGCGCTTGCGCAGGGCGTAGGCCAGGCTGTAGCGGCTGGTATCGCCGCCGTCGCTGGGGTCCAGCGCGCCGTAGCGGCCAATCACGCCGGACTCGACCGCGCGCAGCGGCACCTGGTCGGTGGCGTTCCAGCTGTTCCTGTACGCCATGGCGGTGACATTGAAACCGTCATCCTGCGTGCCCTGGCTGTAACGCAGCACGCCGCTGTATTTGCGCACGCGCTCGGGACTGTCCCAGGGGCCGTCGTTGCGGTTCAGTTCCAGGCCGTACAGCAAGGTGCCCTGCATGGCGGCCACCGAATCGGCCAGCACGCCACGCGCATAGCCATGCTGGCCCACGGACAGGCTGGCCATGCCTTGCGGCAATTTGTCCATCAGCCGGATGCGCGCCGCGCCGGCCGAGGCGAAGTCGCCCTCGCCCGCAAAATACGGCCCCTTCTTGTAATCGATGCGCTGCACCAGTTCCGGAATCAGGAAATTGAGGTCGGAATAGCCGTGGCCGTGGGCATGCGTGCGCATATTGACGGGCATGCCGTCGACAAAGGTGGCGAAATCGGTGCCGTGATCCAGGTTAAAACCGCGCAGGAAATACTGGTTGGCCTTGCCGTCGCCGCTGTGCTGGGTGACGATCAGCCCAGGCACGAATTCCAGCAGCTCGCCCGTGCGCAGGGCCGGCCGGTTGACGATCAGCTCGTTCGTGATCACGCCCTGGCTGGCCGCATCCGAGGTACCGACGGCGTTGTCGTAATGGCCGGCCACGCGCACGGTGCGCGCCTCGTCAGGCGAGGACGCGCCCTCGGACTGCGCCGCCGCCTGGCCCGCCATCAACAACAGGGCCAGCTTGCAAGCTGCCGCCAGTTTGCTTTTTCTCAAATGCATGTCGTCTCCAGTTTTTATGATGTCTAAGCGGGCTTGCAACCTTGCTTGATGCAATATACGCGGCAACTTGTTTGCTGGATTCAAAAACTTTGCTTTTCTGACCAGTGACTCTTTCCCGAGGAACCATCGTGGACCAGACCGACAGCGCGCCCAGGCCGGCCGGGCGCATCCTCCCCGCCAAGCGCGACGTACTGCCATATATCCTGCTGTCCATCCTGCTGGCCGGCGCGCTGGCCGTCCTCTGCGGCGCACTGTTTCCACCGTATTACCACGCCGTGCCGGCCCTGTTGTGGAGCCTGGGCTTTTGCGTCAGCGGCATGTTGCTGGGATTTTTGTTCGGCATACCGCGCAGCTTGCCGTCGGGAACCGTCAATATGCCGCCGGCGGAAGAGCGCAGCAACGGCAAGCGCCGCAGCGGCGACGAACCGGCCGCCATGGAAGCGGCGGCCGGCGCCAGCAATACGATTTTTCTCGGCACGCCCTCGCCGATGGAAATCAATTCCAACCTGGTGGAAGTATCGGACTGGCTGACCAAGATCATCGTCGGCGTGGGCCTGATCGAATTGAAAAGCCTGCCCGCCACGGCGCAGGGCGTGGCCGCCTTTATCGCACCCAGCCTGGCCATAGCTCCGGACACGGCCAGGGCGGTGGTGGGCGGCGTGATGCTGTTTTTTTCCGTCCACGGCTTTTTGATCGGCTACCTGCTCACGCGGATTTACCTGTCCATCATGATCAAGCGGGCCGACACCTTGGTCAAGTACGAGTCGGTCAGGCTGGAAAGCGGCAGGGAAATCGAAGTGGCGGAGCTGAGCCGCTTGCAGCAGAAGTCGCTGGAAGACCTGCAGGAAGCGGTGACCCAGCTGCTGCTGGCGCGCACTGCCGACGATGGCCAGCCGGCCGTGGCCACGCTGGCCGGCCTGCCGACGGCGCAAAAGCCGCCCGCGCGCGTGCTGTGGCTGGACGACCATCCGCGCAACAACACCTTGTTGGTGGAACAGCTGGCGCGCGAAAACATCAAGGTCGACCTGGCGCAGTCGCTGGCGCAAGCCCTGAGCCTGCTGCAAAAGAACCAGTACGCCCTCTTGATCACCGACATGGCGCGCCTGGAAGGCGGCCAGCGCGTCAAGGACGCCGGCGTGCGCACGGTGCGCGACGTGCGGCAAGCCATGCCGGACCTGCCGGTGATCGTCTATTGCAGCAAAGATACCGTCGCCAGCTACGGCAAGGAAGCCGAAGCGGCCGGGGCGCGCTTTATCACCGCCTCGGGTACCAGCTTGCTGGCGGCGGTGAACAAGCTGATACAGGCCGCCTAAGCTCCCTCCCCCCAGTTCGCCAGCTTCGAGGTCTTGCCGATCCCCGGATTGAACTGGTTGCACGGATCGATCTCGCGATAAAAAGCCGCCAGCGCCGGCTTGGCTGCGTACAGGTGGCCGACATTGTGCTCGGCCGGGTATTCGGCGCCGCGCTGGTCCAGCAGGGCCAGCATTTCGTGCTCGACCTCCATCGCGTCATTGCCCTTGTTGACGATGTAATCCTGGTGGAAGACATGGCACAAGAAGTGGCCGTAATACAGCTTCTGCGACAGCTTGGCGTCGATCTGCGGCGGCAGCTGCTCGAACCAGTCGCGCGTGTTGCGCGGCAGGGCGATATCGAGGGCGACGATGTCGGCGATCTGGCACCGGTGCATGGTGCGGTAGCGAACGGCGGCGCCGGCCACGGCGAAGCGGTGCAGGAAGGCGCGCGCGCCCTCGTCGGCGTCGCAGGTGAAAAAAGCGCCCTCGCCTGCCGGGAAGCGCCGTTCCAGCAAGGCGCGCGTGGCCTGCGCCTGGTCGCCGGCCACTTTCAGCATCAGATGGTGCTGGTACAGGTCGCGGTACTGCAACATGCGGTGCGGCAGATGCGAGGGGAAGCAGCGCCCCAGCCATTGCATGGCGCGGTCGCTGATATCCGCCGGCAGCCAGCGCCAGCGCGCCAGCAGGCGGTCCAGCCTGGCCTTGGCCGCGAACAGGGCCGGCAGGCGCGCCGTGCCCAGCAGGCGTATCAGCAAAAACATATCCTTGCCGTAGCGTTCGGCCAGGTTGAAGGCGTCGCGGTGCACGTATTCGGCGGCGATCGGCAGCGGCGTGTCGCCGGCCAGTAGCTCGCGGCGCAGCAAGGTCAGTTGCTGCGGGTCATTAGTGCCGATATAAAACACCTGCGACGATAGCTGGGCCGGAAAGGTGTCGAGCCGCACGGCAAACAGAATCAGCTTGCCGGCGCAGCCCGAGCATTCGTACAGGCGCTGCGGATCGGCGTTGTAGCGGGCCGGTGTGTCCTGGTCGACTTCGCGCACCTGGCGCGCATAGCGGTCGTCATGCGCCTTGCCGACATGGAAATCGATATCGCCATCGGTGTAGTCGCGACTGTCCAGGCGCGCCAGCATCGCTTCCGGCTCGTCGCCCAGCGCGATGCCCAGGTGGTTCACCAGTTCCAGCCGGCCATGTTCGTTCACCCGGGCGTACAGCGACAGCTCGGTATACGCCGGGCCGCGCTGCACCAGCGAGCCGCCCGAGTTGTTACAGACGCCGCCGAATACGGACGCGCCCACGCAGGACGAACCGATCAGCGAATGCGGCTCGCGGCCCAGCGGCTTGAGCGTGCGCTCCAGCAAGTCCAGCGTGGCGCCAGGAAAGCACACGACCTGCCTGCCCTCGTCCACCACATGCAGCTTTTTCATGCGCATGGTGCTGATGATGACGATATCGCGGTCGTAATCGTTGCCGTCCGGCGTGGAGCCGCCCGTCAGGCCCGTATTGGCGGCCTGCATGATGACGATGGCATTGGCCGCCACGCAGGCCTGCACCACCTGCCACTGCTGCACCAGGCTGGCCGGGCGCACCACCGCGATGGCCTCGCCGCTGCCAAAGCGAAAGCCGCTGCAATACGGCCGCATGCGGTCGGCCCGGTCGATCACGTCGCCGGGGCCGACGATGGCCTTGAGCGCGGCGATCAGGCCGGCATTGCCGGCGGCGCCGCTCATGCGTCCAGCACGGCCGCGTCCCAGGCGTACACAGTCTGCCGCTGCTCGCCCAGGCCGGCGATCGACAAGGCCATGGTGTCGCCCGCGCGCAAGAATTGCGGCACGGGTTTCAGGCCCATGCCCACGCCCGGCGGGGTGCCGGTGGAAATGATGTCGCCCGGCTCCAGGGTCATGAAGCGGCTGACATAACTGATCAGTTCGGCCACGGTAAAGATCATGGTGGAAGTCGAGCCGTTCTGCACGCGCCGGCCGTTCACTTCCAGGCTTAGCGCCAGTTGCTGCGGGTCGCCCACTTCATCGGCGGTGACCAGCCATGGACCGACCGGGCCGAAGGTGTCGCAACCCTTGCCCTTGTCCCAGGTACCGCCGCGTTCCAGCTGGTATTCGCGCTCGGACACATCGTTGACCACGCAATAGCCGGCCACATGCTTCAGCGCCTGGTCCAGCTCCACATAGCGGGCGCGGGTGCCGATCACCACGCCCAGCTCGACTTCCCAGTCCGTCTTGACGGAATCGCGCGGCATGACGACCGGGTCGTTCGGGCCCTGGATGGCGGAAACGGCCTTGGTAAACAGGATGGGCTCGGCCGGTATCGGCATGCCGGCCTCGGCGGCGTGATCGGCGTAGTTCAGGCCGATACAGATGAACTTGCCGCAACCGACCCAGGGCGTGCCGATGCGGCCACCGGCGGCGATCACGGGCAAGGTTGACAGGTCCAGCGCGCGCAGCCTGGCCAGGCCGGCCGGCGACAGCACGCCGGCGTCGATGTCGGCGACGATGCCGGCCAGCGAACGGATCTGGCCGTCGGCGTCGAGGATGGCGGCCTGTTCCTGACCCTTGTTGCCGGTACGCAGTAATTTCATATAAAGACTCCTGGTTGATAATGGTTGTAATTATTTTTCAGGCGACCCGCACCCGGTGCTCGGGCAGGCCCGGCACGGCGCAGCGCAAGGCCCACAGCGAGCCGGCCAGGCGTTCGCCAGCCTGGCGGCCGGCGGCGGCCGAGGTCACGAACAGCGTGCACAGGTCGGTGCCGCCAAAGGTGGCGGTGGTGATATTGGTGACGGGCATCTCGACCACGCGGTCGATGCGGCCGTCCGGCGCGATGCGGACGATGCACTTGCCGAAGAAACGGCAGTTCCATAGATAGCCCTCGGCATCGATGACTGAGCCGTCCGGCAAGCCCCGCTCCCAGCCGCCGAAAAACGGCCGGCGCCGGCTCAATGACATGCTGGCGACATCGAAATCGAAGGCCCAGATCATATTGTCCAGCGTATCGGCCGTATAAAAGGTGGCGCCGTCGGGGCTCCAGCAGACGGTATTGGCAATGCCGATGCCGTCCAGGTGCACGCTGGCCGCGCCATCGGGGCGGATGCGGAACAATTTTCCGTCGCGCCCGCCCGCTTCGCCCTGCTCGCCGTCCGCGCCCACGTTGTTGCGCATCGAGCCGATCCAGAAATTGCCGTGGGCATCGGCGCGGCCGTCGTTCAGGCGCACGGCGGGAAAGCCGTCGAGCATGAAACCGTGGTCGCGCCGCACATCGCCCTCGGGCCACCACCAGATCAGGCGCGAGGCCAGCGCCACCAGCCAGCGGCCCGGCTCGGTGCTCAAGGACAGCGCCACCACCGGCTCGTCGAACAGCCAGGTGATGGTGCTGGCCGTGCTTTCCGCATGGCGGTGGATCAAAAAACGGTTGATATCGGTCCAGTACAGGGCCTGTTCCTGCGCGCACCAGACGGCGCCCTCGCCGACGGCGTCGCCGGTGGCCGCAATGCAGCGCGGTTCATACAACGCCATGGCCGGGGCGTTCAAATCGTCACGCCGCCATCGACGCACAACGCCTGGCCGGTCACGCAACGCGATTCGTCGCTGGCCAGGTAGACCAGCATGGGCGTGATATCGTCGACGGTGGCCAGGCGGCCCAGCGGCTGGCGCGCGATAAAGTCGCGCTCTGCCTGCAGCGGATCGGCGGCGGCGGCGATGCGCGCGCGCAGCGAGGGCGTGTCCACCGTGCCGGGACACACGGCGTTGCAGCGGATCTGCTGGCGCACGAAATCGGCCGCCACCGCCTTGGAGAGGCCGATGACCGCGCCCTTGCTGGCGCCGTAGGCATAACGGTTGGCAAAACCCTTGATGCTGGACGCCACCGAGGCGATATTGATAATGCTGCCGCCGCCGGCTGCCACCATGCCCGGCAGCACGGCGCGGATCAGCCTGTGCATGCTCGATACATTGACTTCCATGGTGCGGGCCCAGGCGTCGTCGTCGCAGTCGAGCGCCGTGCCATGGTGGACGATGCCGGCGCCATTGAGCAGCACGTCGACATGGCCATGCGTGGCCGCCACTTCGCTCATCAGGGCGGCGATGCCGGCGCCATCGCACACGTCGAGCACGTGGCAATGGATATTCGGGTGCTGCAAACGGTCCAGGCCGGCGGCGTCGATATCGCAGGCCCAGACCTGGGCGCCCTGTTCGGCAAAGGCCAGCGCGGCCGCCTTGCCCATGCCATTGCCGGCCGCCGTCACCAGCGCCGTCTTGTGTTGCAAGCGTGCAGTCATTTGTGTCTCCTTGAATGTTTTTATAAGGTAAGGCCGCCGACTGTCATCTGATAGGCAATATCGAGCGGCTGGCCCGGTTCCAGTTGCACGCAGGTGGCCACGCCGCGCGTGGACACGGGATTGGGCTTGGTGCCGGCGTCCACGCCCCAGTCGAAATAGCTGCAGACCGGCTCCACGCCCAGCGCAAAGTGGCGCCCGCTCCACGGCCAGGCCTGGCGCCCGCCGTTGCTGATCCACAGCAGGCACGAGGGCAGCACCTCGGCATCCCAGGCGAGGGCAAACGCATAGCCTTCGTCGAGGTTGCTGACCGTCATCTGGCCATCAACCCCGCACAATTGCACCAGCGATTCGGTGTCCTGCGCCAGCGGCAGGTGCGACAAGTCGAGCGGCTGGCCACCGGCGCCCGGCACGTGCGACAGCGCCGCAAACTGGGCATCGGGCTGCAGCACATCGGCGCCCGGCTCGTGTTCACGCGGCAAGGTCAGACCAAAGGCAAACGCACCCGCCGTCACCCGCAGCGCGCCGGGCCGCTTGGGCAGGCGCAAGGTCGGATGCAGGCCCAGCGGCAATGCGCAGGCGCGGCGCACCGTGACCTTCAGACGGCAGCGGATCTCGGCCTGGCCGTCCACGCCGGTAATCAAGCGCTCGACGCTCTCCACCGGGCTGTCGGCCGGAAAATCGTAGCGCAGATGCACATGGGCCAGGTCGCCGCCATCGTCGAGCCGTTGCCACACGCCATGCGCAGGCCAGCCGTGGATGGGATGGTCGAACGGCGCCGGGCCGCCTCCGAACGGCACGCAGGGCCATTCGCCACGGCCGTTGGCCATCAGGCCGGTCAAGGGCGGCTGGCCCGGCGGCAAGGCTTCCTGCGCCCAGGGAAAGACGGCAAACGGCTGCACCTGGCGGCCATCGGGCAGGATAAACGTCACGGGAGCCAGCATGGCGCCCGATGCCTCCACGCTGCCCTGTCCATGCGACCACTGCAATATCCAGCTTGTCACGGTGTTACTCCACAAAAAACTGCTGATGGCTGGCATGTGAAAATTCCAGTACCGATTCCTTGACCCGCGCAAAATGCTCGGCCAGCGCCGCCGCCAGCACCGCCTTGTCCTGCGTAAACAGGGCGTCGACGATGCGCAGGTGGTCTTCGAACGCGCGCTGGCTCGACGCCTTGCGTTCGCGCGAGATCAGCACGCGCGCCCGGTCCACATGCTGCTTGCCCTGGTTGACGATATGCCACACCGGCAGGCGATCGGTCAGTTCGAAAAACAGCTTGTGCATGGCCTCGTCCTGCGCATAGAAGCCCTCATAGTCCTTGCCGGCCAGGGCCTGCCTTTGCAAGCCGATAACGTGCTCGATGCGGCCGCGGCCGGCCGCGTCCAGCCGCGTCACCAGGTCCATCAGGTTGGCCGTTTCCAGCGCGCCGCGCACAAAGGCGCCCTGCTCGATCAGGCGCACGCTGATGCGCGAGACCACGCTGCCCGCCTGCGGAAAGATGTCGAGCAGGCCTTCGGTCGACAGTTCGCGCAGCGCCTCGCGCACCGGCGTGCGGCTCAGGCCGAACACCTCGGCGATCGCCGCCTCCGACAACGGCGTGCCGGGTATCAGGCGGATCGCCAGAATGGCCTGCTTGAGCACGTTGAACACCTGCGGCATATAGGGCAAGGCCGGATCGATGCGGTCGGCGCCGATGGCCTCGCTCAACATGCGCACCTGGTCAGCCTGGTCGGCGCGCTTGGGCAATTTGGTCTTGGTCGGTGTCTTGGTCTGCACTTGTAGCGTTCACTTTCTGGTGGCGCGACGGCACCGGCGCCTACTCTATCGCCAGTCCCATCGAATAACGGATGCCCACTTCCAGTCCGCGCAGTTCGGCCAGGCCTATCATGCGTCCGGTGCGGGAGTAGCCCGGATAATAACCGCCATTCTTGTCGCCATCCATCAGTTTGCCGTGATCGGGACGCACGGGTATGCCCCAGACCGCCATGCCGGCCGCCTTGCGGCGCTCCTCTTCCTGCACCAGCACGCGCATGGCTTTCGGCATGTCGACCGAGCCGAACAGGTGGTTCGACTCATAGAACGAGCCTTCCTTGCCCGGCACATGGGTGACGTTGCGGAAATGAATGAAGTACACGCGGTCGGCGAAACGTTCCAGCATGGCGGCCGGATCGTTGCCGATGCAGCTGCCAAACGAGCCGGTGCACATGGTCAGGCCCGAGTTGGGCGACGGCACGGCGGCGAACAGGCGCTCCACGTCCGCCTCGCGGCTGAGGATGCGCGGAATGCCGAACACCGGATAGGCCGGATCGTCCGGGTGGATGCACATCTTGACGCCGGCCGCCTCGCAGGCAGGCATGATTTCATTGAGAAAACTGTACAGATTGTTGCGCAGGGCTTCGGCATCGATGCCGCGATAGCGATCGAGCCGGCGCAGGAATTCGGCCGGGTTCAGGTCCTCCACCGTGCCGGGCAGGCCCAGCAGGATATTGTCGGTCAGTTCCTGGCGCGCTTGAGGACTCAGCTCGTCGTAGAACTGGCGCGCCGAATCGACGGCCCACTGCGCATAATCACTCTCGGCGCCGGGGCGTTTCAGCACGAACAGGTCGAACGCCACAAAGGCGTCGATATTGCAGCCGGAAATCGTGCTGCCGTCGGCCTGTTCGATATGCAGGTCGGTGCGGGCCCAGTCCAGCACGGGAATAAAGTTGTAGCAGATGGTTTTCACGCCCTGCGCACCGAGGCGCGTGACGTTCTCCTTGTACAGCTCGATGTAGCGCCGAAAGTCGCCGGAACGCGTCTTGATGTCCTCGTGGATGGGCAGGCTTTCCACCACGCTCCAGCGCAGGCCGCTGGCGCGCTGGCCTTCGGCATCCCATTCGATTTCGCGGATGCGCCTGGCGATCTCTTCCTCGGGCCACTCGGCGCCGCATTCGAGGTGATACAGCGAGGTGACCAGGTCGGTCACGCCGGCCTGGCGGATATCGCGCAACGAGACCGGGTCTTTCGGTCCGAACCAACGCCAACTTTGTAACATGCTGCCTCCTGAGTATTCGATAATGAGAGATGAAAGATGCCAACGCCGCTCAATGGCGTTCGCGGTCGACCAGCTGGTTGAGCAGGACGGCCAGCAGGATCAGCGCGCCGCGCACCACGTCCTGCCAGAAGGGGTTGAAGCCCCATAAGGTCATGCCGTTGAGCAGCACGCCCATGAACATCACGCCGATAAACGTGCCCCAGATGGCGCCGCGCCCGCCCAGCAGGCTGACGCCGCCGATAATGACGGCCGAAATGACTTCCAGCTCCAGCCCCTTGGCGACGGTGGAATTGCCGCTGTTGATCAGCGAGGCATAGATGATGCCGCCGATGGCCGCGAACAGCGAGGTCAGCATCAGGCACACGGTCTTGGTGCGCCACACGTCGATGCCGGACAGGCGCGCCGCTTCCAGGTTGCCGCCGGCCGCATACACTTCGCGCCCGAAGGTGGTATAGCGCGACACCACATGCATGGCGGCAAAGATGGCGGCGAAGATATACACGGGGACCGGGATGCCCAGCCAGCGGCCGCTGCCCAGCTGGCCGAACCAGTCGGGGAACGATTCGATCGGCGTGCCGTCCGTGATCAGGTTGGAAAAGCCCACCAGCATGGCCATCATGGCCAGGGTCGTGATAAAGGTCGGCACGCCGATATGCTGGCGCAGCTTGCCGGTAATAAAGCCGACCAAGAGGCCAAAGCCCATGGTCACCACGACGCCGGCGGCGACAATGGCCACCGACGGTTCGATCACGTCCAGCGGCGTGAGCTGCTTGATGATCCAGGCGCACAGGCAGCCTGCGGCGGCCACCAGCGAGGCGACCGACAGGTCGATCTCGCCGCTGATAATGACCAGGGTCATGCCGAAGGCGATAATGCCGGTGACAGCCACATTGCGCAGCACATTGAGCTGGTTGTCCATCGACATGAAGCCGGTGGCCGTAAAGCTGAGCAGCACGTACATCAGCAGCAAAATCAGTTCCATCGGGTGGCGCAGCACGAAACGCTGCACGCCTCCTGGCGGCGACTTGCGCGCCGTGCCGGCGGCGGGTTTGATATCGGCAATTGTCTGGCTCATTGTATTTCCTCAAGCTGGGCAACCATGCAGGCTGCATACAGCGCCTTGGCGCCGATTTCGGGTCCGTATTCTCCGGCCAGGCGGCCGTTCTTCAATACCAGGATGCGGTCGCAGACGGCCGGCAGCTCTTCCAGTTCGGTCGAGACGACAATGGCGGCCAGGCCCTCGTTCGACAATTGCCACAGCGTCTGGAAGATCTGCTGCTTGGCATGCAGGTCGACGCCACGGCTGGGTTCGTCAAACATGATCACGCGCGGCTCGATATTGAGCCAGTTGCCCACCACGATTTTTTGCTGGTTGCCGCCGGACAGCGACGACACGGGCAGCAGCGGGTGGCCCAGCTTGATGCGCAGGTCGCTGATCTGCTTTGCCACATGCGACTGCTCGCGCAGCAGGGACGTCCAGCCGCGCCGGCCCATGCGCTGCAGGCCGGCCAGGCACAGGTTGGCGTGGCAGGACAACGGCTGCACCAGGCCCTTCGCCTTGCGGTCTTCCGAGGTATAGCCCACGCCCAGGTCGCGCATGCGGCGCGGGCTGGGCTCCTTCACCGGCTGGCCGCCGACCAGGATCCGGCCCGAAGTGATGCGGTCGGCGCCGAAGATGCCGCGCAGCAGCTCCGTGCGGCCCGAGCCCAGCATGCCGGCGATGCCCAGCACTTCGCCCTTGTGCAGCTTGAACGAGATCTTGTCGAGCAGGCCCTTGATGCACAGGTCGCGCACTTCCAGCACCACTTCGCTGCTGGCCGGGCGCGCGGCGCGCGGGGCGAACTCCTCGACCGTGCCGAACATCATGTCGACCACTGCTTCCGGCGTCGCGTCGCAGGTGTCGATGGCGCCGATAAACTCGCCATCGCGCAGCACCAGGATATCGTCGGCGATCTCGTGCAGCTCGGCCAGGCGGTGCGACACATAGATCATCAGCACGCCCTTGTCGCGCAGGCGCCGCAGCAGGGCGAACAGATGGGCGATTTCATCGTTGGCCAAGGCCGAGGTCGGCTCGTCGAGCTGCAACACGCGCGGCGAAAACGACATGGCCTTGGCGATTTCCACCACTTGCTGGCGCCCCACGGACAGGCTGCCGGCAATCGCGTGTTCGTCGATCTCGGTGGCGCCCATCTCGTCGAGCAGGGTGCGCGCCTGTTCGAAGAGCAGGCTCCAGCGGATAAAGCCGCCCACCTTGGGCATGCGCCCGAGGAAAATATTCTCGGCCACCGTCAGTTCCGGTATCAGGCTCAACTCCTGGTGCACGGTGACGATGCCGCGCCGCAAGGCCTCCTGCGGCGCATGGAAGTCCAGCACCTCGCCATCGAGCGTGATGGTGCCGGACGTCGGCCGGGTGGCCCCGGCGATCATCTTGATCAGGGTGCTCTTGCCCGAGCCGTTCTTGCCGATCAGCGCGTGGATGCGCCCGCCGCCCAGCGTATACGTCAGGTCGCGCACCGCGCAGTTCTTGCCGTACTCCTTGCGCAGCGCGCCAAAAGCCAGCGTGACTGTGTCACTTCGGTTCATGCAGGGTCTCCCCTTGGTGGATCATGGGCGCCGCCGGCGTGGCGGCGGCGCGTGGGTGTCGAACAAGCGTGGCGTTCGCTCAGTTCATGCGGCGCAGCTCCTTGATGAATGCTTCGACGGCCGGCTTGTCGGCGCGCGACAGCAGCTTGACGGGCACGACCTGCTCGGCCGGCACGGTTTTGCCACCGAGCACGGCCAGCGCATCCTGCACGCCTTTTTCGCCAACCACGAAGGGCTGCTGCGCGGTGGTGGCCTGCAGCACATTGTCGGCCGCCAGCAGGCCGCGTCCCAATTGCTCGGAGCTGTCGGTGCCGAACACAAACACCTTGCCGGCCTTGCCCGCATTGCGCACGGCCTGCATGGCGCCCACCGTGCCGCCTTCATTGGCCGCATAGATGACGTTGATGTTCGGGTTCGCCGTCAGGATATCGCCGGCCACCGCCACCGCTTTTTCCGGCAGCCAGGCATCCTGCTCGGCCACCACCGCCACCTGCGTGCCCTTCTTGACATTGTCGAGGAAGCCGCCCGTGCGGTCGCCGCTCTGGCCCGGCAGCAGCGACTTGAAGGCCAGCACGGCCACGTTTGCCTTGCCGCCCAGCTTGTCGTTGATGAAGGTGGCGGCGGCCGCGCCGGTCGACAGGCCGATATCGCGGTCGCTGGACTTCACATGGCCCTGCACCACGCCGGCCTTGTCGATGCCGGTGCCGACCGTGATGACAGTGATGCCCTTGGCGCGCGCCCGCTCGATGGCCGGCAGCGAATTGCTCGGATGCAGGGCCGTGATGACGATGGCGTTCACGCCGCGCGCGACAAAGGTATCGATGGTCTGCGCTTCTTTTTCGATCTTGTTGTCGGTATTGGCTTCGAGCAAGGTCGCATTGCCCGCCTTGGCGGCCGCGCGCATGCCGGCCAGCACAGTCTTCATATAGATATCCTGCTGGAACACGATGCCGGCGATCACCGGCTTGTCGGCCGCCTGCGCGGGCGCCAGTCCGGCGCCGATGAGCGTACAAGCGGCCACGGCCGCCACCATTATTTTTTTAGCGAAATGCATGTCTTTGTCTCCTGTTTTTTTATAGTGGAAAAACATTGCCTTGCTACTGCCTTGCTGCCTTGCTGTCTTGCTGTCTTGCTGCTGCGTCAGGCCAGTTGCACCAGCAACCCGCCATCGACCACGAACTCGCTGCCGGTGCAATAACTGGCGCGCGGGCTGGCGGCAAAGGCGATCATCTCGGCCACCTCGTTTGGTTCGCCGATACGGCCGATCGGGATGCCCTCGCCCCATTTCTGGAAAACCTGCTCCTTGCTGGCGCCGGCGCCGAATTTTTCGTACGACAGGTCGAGCAGCGGCGTGCGGATCGAGCCGGGGCTGACGGTATTGGCGCGGATGCCACTGGCCGCATAGTCGTTGGCCAGGGTGCGCGTAAATCCGAGGATGGCGGCCTTGCTGGTGGCATACGCCGCCACGTCATGCTGGCAGGCCGTGCCCTGCACGGAAGACACATTGACGATGGCGCCGTCGCGCTGCGCCACCATATGCGGCACGGCGTGGTGGGCCAGCAGGAACACGCTTTTCAGGTTGACGGCCATCACGCGGTCCCAGGTGGCTTCGGACGTCTCGGTGGCGGAACCGTAAGGATGGATGGCCACCGTATGCACGGTGATATGCAGGCCGCCCAGGGTGTCCACGGTCTGCTCGACGGCCGCCTTGACGACGCTGCCGGTGGCCGCGTCGCCCGAGATACCCAGCAGCTGCACGTCGTGCGCGGCGGCAAACGCCACGGCCTCGTCCACGCCACGGTCGGCCAGGATGGCGACCCTGGCGCCCCGTTGCGCCAGCAGCACGGCCGCATGCAGGCCGATACCGCTGGAGCCGCCCACCACCAGCGCCACCTTGCCAGCCAGTTCCTGGACATATTGTTGCGGTGAATTCATCAATCCTCCTTTGTGCTTGCCATTTCGATGGCAATGCCGTCTCCATAAAGGTACTAGTACCTCAGTTAGTAAACGATAGCATGGCTTTTATGTTGGTAGCAATCGTTTTTGGCTTGATGTAAAACAAGACTGGCCCGCTTGTCAGGCGGGCCAGGAAGGGCAATCGATATACAAAAAAAGAAAGTTACAGCTTTTCCATCTTCTGCCGCACGGCTGGCGCCGTGACCGCCGTCGGCGCCAGTTCCAGATAGGTTTTATAGGCCAGCTTGGCCTTGGCGCCCTCGCCCGCCCGGAAATACGCGTCGCCCAGGTTCAGGTAGGCGATCGCGCGCGACGGGTCCATTTTCACCGTGTTTTCAAACCAGCGCGCCGCTTCGCGGTATTTTTCCTGCTTATAGAACACAAAGCCCAGGTTGTTGGCCGCCAGCGCGAAGTCGGGCCGCAGTTTCAGCGCTTCCGTGAATTGCGCTTCGGCCAGGTCGTACTGCTTTTCCTTGTAATGCTGCAAGCCACGGTCGTTGGCGCGCTGGGCCAGCTGGCGCGTGGTGCTGGGCACGGCGCCCGGCGTGACGATCTTCTGTTCGCCGCCCTGCAAGTCCTTGACCGTCACGCTGGCCGCCGCCGGCTTGGCGTCGAGCTTGCTGTTCATGGCGATCGCCTCGGTCGACAGCTGCGTCGTGTTGGGGCTGAGGAATTCCGTCTCGCCCGGCAGCTCGAACACGAAGTCGCCCCCTTCGGACCCCGGCAGGCTGCCAAAGGCCGGCGTCTGGTTCGACACGCTGGAGACGGCCGGCGCCACATAGGCGGCCAGCTCGGTGGCCGTGATCAGGCCATCGCCGTTCAGGTCGGCCTTGCCGGCCAGGCCCTGCAGCAAGGTCCAGGTAAAGACCGAGTGACCGTTCGGGCCCCCATCGGCCACCAGCTGGTCGCCGCCGCCGGCCGTCAGCATCTGCCGGCCGATGCGCTTGGCGTTATCGCGCAGGAAGGAACTGTTGCCGGCGCCGCGGGTCAGGCCCAGGCCGCTGTAGCAGGCGTCCATCACGAACAGCGCATGCTTGGCCGTCAGGCTTTCGGCGATATTCTGGATTTCCGTCATCGGGATCGCGTCTGTGGCGAACTGGGCCGGGTCGGAGTCCGCCGGCACGATATAGCCGAGGTCGCGCCCGGAACTGAGCTTGCGGGTGGCGCCATGGCCGGCAAAGAACACAAAGATGCGGTCGTTCTTCTGCACGCCGCCATGGGCCAGCTTGTCGTGGAAGGCGGCCAGGATATTGTTGCGCGTCGCCTCCGCGTTTTTGAGGGTCACCACGCGCTCGGGCGCAAAGCCGAATTTCTCGATCAGGGTTTCGCGCACGCTTTGCGCGTCGCGCACCGCATATTGCAGCTTGGGCCATTTGGCGTAGTCGTCGATGCCGATCACCACCGCCCAGGAATTGGCGTAGCCGGCCTGGATGGCGACCTTTTCGGGCGCCGGCGCCTCGCCCTTGGCGGACTTGAAGGTGGTGCCGTCCCAGCCGGCGAACTGATAGCCTTCGGCCACCAGGCGGTCGAGAATGGCCGGCAAGGCTTTCACCGTGCGTTCGTGGATGTCGTGGAACAGGATAATGCCGCGCCCGGCCTTGTCGACCGAGGCCAGCACGCGGTTGGTAATGGAACTGGGCACCGGGTCGGCCCAGTCCAGCGAGTCGATATTCCACATCACCGATTTCAGGTGCGCGTCGGCCAGCGCGGCCATGCCTTCGCTGTTGCGCGCGCCATACGGAAAACGGAACAGCGCGGCGCGCTCGGGGCTGATCGCTTTCAACAGGGTGTCCGTACCGAGGATTTCGCCCTTGAGCTTGTCGCCGGTCTCCTTGGACAGTTGGGCGTGGCTGAAACTGTGGTTGCCCACCGCATAGCCTTCTTTCATCAGCTTGCGGCTCACTTCCGCGCCCGCATTCAGTTTCGCGTTACCTGCGGCATCCAGGCTGCCCAGGTTGCGGCCCACATTGAAGAACACGGCCGGCACGCCATATTGTTTCAGGATCGCGCTGATTTCTTCCGTATAGCGGCGGTGCGGGCCATCGTCAAACGTCAGCACAATGGTCTTTTTCGGCAAGTTCAGGCCGAAGATTTCCGCATCTTCCTTGTTCACGGCTGGCTTCGGTTCCGGGATGGAGCCGGCCGGCGGCTTGGTATAGGGCTCGACGATGCCGTTTTCCTTGAGGATCTGTTCGCGCCGGTACAGTTTTTTCAGCTGCGCCACGTAGTCGTCCCAGCGTTCGCGTTTCAGTTCGATGGCGCGCTGGCCCATATTGCCGAAGATCTGGCGGATTTCCTTTTCGTAATTGCGCTCGATCTCGGCCAGCGCATCGAGGTCTTCGGAAATGCGCTTGTGCAGCTTGATCGCCGGCAGGGAACCATCTTTCGCCACGTCGGCCAGCAGGCCCTGCAGCAGTTCGCGGAAGGCCAGGCGGTCGGCGTCAAACAGGCCGGGGTCCGATTCGATATACGTCAGCAAGCCGTCGATGGCATCGAAACGGCCGGGATTGCCGGGCGCCATCAGCTGGTCCAGCATCGTATCCAGCTTCGCGGTGCGTTCCTGGTTCTCGTGGAACAGCGCCTGGCCCACCTTGCGCGCTTCGTCGCGCGCGCCTTCGGGCTGGCTGTCCTCGTCGGCCAGCAGCACGATAATCTTTCGGAAATTGGCCAGCAGTTCGCGCAGCTGCGCGGCCACAGCTGCGGCATCGGCGCTGGCTTTCTGGGCTGCCACGTCAGCTGCGGCGGGCGGACGGGCGGTGGTGGCGGGAAGGGTAAAAGTATAGATGCCGGCACCTGCGGCCAGGGCCACGACGACGGTGGCGGCAATCTTGATCGGTTTGGAAGTCACTGCTGGGGGTTTCCCTTCAACTACGGAGTTCTGCAAAAACTTGCTTGATCCGTAATTGTAGAGCACGCCAGCGACTTGCGCCGTTCGATTTATTGCCGAGAAACACCTTCGCCGGCCGCCGCCGGCGCCAGATCGGCGGCCGCTTCGCCCAATAGCCGCTGCACGGTTGCCGCATCGCCGATGGCCCCCATCGCCAGCAAGGCAAAGCGGGCCAGGAACAGCGGCGCGCGCTGCTCGCCAATGCCGCCCATGGCGTGGCACAGCTCGGTGTAAAGATTGTCGAGTTCGATGTCGGTCATGCTGCCTCCTTGGTCAATATCGTTGCCAGCGCCTGGCGCACTTGCGTTGCCGTCGCCTCGTGCCAGCGCCCCAGCACATGGCCGTCGGGCCGCAGCAGATAAAAACTGCCATGTCTCGCGCCAAACAACCCGGCCAGTTGCGGCGACTGGCGTACAGCCTCGACATGCAGCGGCAAGGACCTGGTCAGCGCCAGCAGGTCGGCCGGCACGCCAGCATCGTCGCTGAAGTACAGGCCGGTGAAACGGCCCTGCCCCAGGTTTACCAGGTCGGTCATGTGCCGTGCCGCCCGCCGGTCATGTTCCAGCAGCGCCAGCGGACACTCGGGCAGCACCGTGCCCGGTGCCGGCCCGGCCAAAAATTCATCCGTATCGGCCACGTTCAGCGGCGACTGCGCGTAGGCGATCGCGCTGGTCTGGCGCGGGTTGATCAGGGAGCGCACCTGAGGGTGCTTGCCGGCCAGGCCCAGCACGGCCGTGCGCATCAGTTCGAAGGCAAAGGTGGGCGGCGCCATGAATTCCGTGCTTTTCGTGCCGTGGCGCAGGTTTTCATGGGCGGCAAACACGCGCTCGTCGGAATAACTGTCCAGCAAGGCCTCGCCTGATTTTCCTTGCACCACATAGGCCAGCTTCCAGGCCAGGTTGTCGGCGTCGTCGATGCCGGAGTTCGCGCCGCGCACGCCGAAAATCGGCACCAGATGGGCCGCATCGCCGGCGAACAGCACCCTGCCATGGCGGTATTTTTCAAGCGTCAGGGCATTGGCCTTGTAGATGGTGATCCAGACCGGGTGCCAGGGCGCGGTCTCGCCCATCATGGCCAGCAGGCTGTCGACTCGCGGCGCCACGTTGTCCAGCAGCACGGCTGCCTGCGCGTCCTCGTCGTCGCGCAACTGGTAGTCGATGCGCCAGATATCGTCGGGCTGCTTGTGCACCAGCACGGTCGAGCCGGGATTGGACGGCGGATCGAAATACGCCAGGCGCTCGGTCGGGCGCTCGCTTTTCAGGTGGATATCGACGATCACATAGCGCCCTTCGTAGCTGGTGCCCTGCAATTTGAGGCCCAGCGCCTCGCGCACCGCGCTGCGCCCACCATCGGCGGCCACCAGCCAGTCGGCGGTCATACGGTATGTCTCATCCGGCGTGGCCAGGGTCACGCTGGCGCCAGTCGCATGCTGTTCAACGTGTGTCATGCGCGTTTGCCAGCGGATATCGATCAGTTCCGGCTGCCGCTCGGCCGCATCAAGCAAAAACTGTTCAATATGGTATTGCGCCAGGTTGACCATCGGCGGCAGCTTCTGGTTGGCGTCCTGCGGCATGCTGAAATGCAGCACTTCCTGGTCGCGGTAAAAACTGCGCCCGCCGGCCCACGGCAGGCCTTTCGCCAGGAAACCGTCGAGCGCGCCCAGGCGTTCGATAATTTCCAGGCTGCGCCGCGAAATGCAGATGGCGCGGCTGCCGGTGCACACGCCATCGTCGGCCTCGACCAGCACCGAGCGCACGCCGTGGCGGGCCAGCCCCAGCGCCGTGGCCAGGCCCACCGGGCCGCCGCCGACAATCAATACCGGCGTGTGTTCGGTGCCTGCGCCGGCGCTCTTGCCGGGTGGATACACCTTGGGCACATGGGGATACGGATGAAATGCGGGTGTCATGCTGTGCTCCTTTTATTCAATTCCCTGGGCTTGCCATGCGCAATCGGCAAGGTCAATACGATCACGGCGCCCGCCACCAGCAGCGCGCTGGCATACAGCAGGCCGGTGGCAAAGCTGTGTGTCTGGTCTTTCAGCCAGCCCACCACGACCGGGTTCAGGGCCGAGCCGATATTGCCGGTGGCGTTGATGACGGCGATGCCGATGGCGCGCGCGGCAAAACTGAGGGCGCCGTCGGGCGTGGTCCAGAACACCGACATGGCGGTGTAGGCGCCGGTCGAAGCCATGCAGATGCCCAGCAGTTGCACCACGGGGTTACCCGAGTACGCCGTCAGCAGCCAGCCAAATGCCGACAGCAGCATCGGCCAGACGATATGCCAGCGCCGTTCCTGCAGCCGGTCCGAACGGCGGCCCCAGGCGATCATGCCGATCACGGTGCAGACCTGCGGGATGGCGGCCAGCAAGCCGATGGTGGTGTTGCTGGCGCCGCTATTGAAGCTTTTCACGATCAGCGGCGTCCAGACGGCCACCATCGCCAGGGTATTGACCAGGCAAAAATAGGCGAGGCCGAATTTCAGCACGGTGGGCGAGCACATTTCGGCCAGCACCGAGGTCCTGGCGGACGGCGCGCCATGAGATACGGCAGGTTTTTCCGCCTCCAGCATGCGCGCCAGCGCCTGCTGTTCCAGCCGGCTGAGCCAGCTCGCCTTGCCCGGCGCATCATCGAGATAGCCATACACGGCCAGCCCCAGCAGCACGGACGGCAAACCTTCGAGCAGGAACAGCCACTGCCAGCCGGCCAGGCCCCAGTGGCCGTCCAGCCCCAGGATCAGGCCGGACAGGGCCGAACCGATGGCGGCCGTCACCGGCATGGCGATCATGAACAGCGCGTTGGCCCGTGCCCTGTGGCTGGCCGGAAACCAGTACGTCAGGTACAGCAGCATGCCGGGCAAAAATCCCGCTTCCGTCACGCCGACCAGGAAGCGCAGCACGTACAGGCTGGCCGGGCTGCTGGCGAACATGGTGGCCGTCGAAGCCAGGCCCCAGGCGATCATGATGGAGCCGATCCAGCGGCGCGCGCCCAGGCGGGCCAGGATGATATTGCTGGGGATGCTGCAGGCGATATAACCGATATAGAACAAGGTGGTGGCAAAGCCGAACTGGGTGCCGGACAGGCCCAGGTCCTGCATCATGGTCAGGCCGGCAAAACCGATATTGATGCGGTCGAGAAAGGAAAACACGAACAGCAGGAACAGGAACCACAGCAGATGGCGCGATACCTTGCGTATCACTTGCTGTTCCAGCTGGGCGGTGGCGGCGTCCGCAATGGGAGGCGCGGGGGGATGGGTGGCGGTGGCCAGGGTCATGCTTGTCTCCATAAGGTCCTTGCCACGCCCTTGTTATTGTTATTGGCGTGGACTGCCGGGTGATCCCGGCTTGAGACACAGTATGCAGACGCCTATGTCTTTCGTTGTCCCCATTTTGGGGACATCCATGGTTCGAACGACGTATGAAGGCTCAGGCCGCTTGCGGCCCCAGGCACAGCGCAAACAGCTGTCGCTGGCTTGAAATGCCCATGCGCTTGTAGGCGCGCTTCTGGTAGGTGATCACGCTCGATGGCTGCAAGCCCGTCGCCTCGGCAATCTCGGCAGCGGTGAGGCCTTCGAGCACGCCGCGCAGCACGTCGAGCTCGCGCTTGCTCAGTTCGGGGCAATGCCGGCGCAGGCTGGCCAGCATCATGGGCGCCACGCCCTGCACAGGCTGGCCGTTCAGGCGGTAATGGTGTTGCACGCCGTGGGCGAACAGCGGCGCCAGGGTTTCGATGGCGGCGATTTCGCCGGGCGCGAACTTGCCTTGGGCGCTGTCGCGGTAGAAATTGACGGACAGCCAGATATCACCGGCCGGCTGCACCAGCAGCGACAGGCGGTCCGACACGTTCGGCCGTTGATAGCAGGCGGCGCGGTAGCCGGGATGATCGATCTCGTCGCTGGCCTGCTGGTGCAGCACGATGGCGGAGTCGGGTTTGACGCAGACAGGCGCGATCACGCTCTGGTTGCCGTCGAGCGCATAGTAGTGGCGGGCGTAGCTGTCGGCGATATCCTGCAAGAAGCGCCCGCCGCGCCGGTCGGCCACGGCCACCGTGCGCGGCCGGTTGCCGAATTCATAGGCAAAGATCGTGCACTGGACGATGGGCGCGGCGCTGGCCACGGTTTTCAGGATGGCGCCGGCCATGGCGTTGACGTCGGCGTGGCCGATGGCGCTCATCAGGTCGAAGGCGCGGCCCAGGTCCAGCTGGCCTTCCGGAGGCTTGCGTTCGACCCGCCAGTAGCGCATGGCCGCCCCTTTCTTATTGCTGGCGTTGCGGCAGGACCCAGTCCGGACGGATGTAATGGCAGGTGTAGCCGTTCGGCAAACGCTGCAAATAATCCTGGTGCTCGGGTTCGGCTTGCCAGAACGGACCGGCCGGCGCCACTTCCGTCACCACCTTGCCGGGCCACAGGCCGGAGGCGTCGACGTCGCGGATGGTGTCTTCGGCCACCTGCCTCTGTTGCTCGCTGGTGTAATAGATGGCCGAGCGGTAGCTGGTGCCGCGGTCATTGCCCTGGCGGTTTTCCGTGCTGGGGTCATGAATCTGGAAAAACAATTCCAGCAGCCGGCGGTAGCTGATCACGCTGGGATCGAACGTGATTTCGATGCCTTCGGCGTGGGTGCCATGGTTGCGGTAGGTGGCGTCGGCCACGTCGCCGCCCGTGTAGCCCACGCGGGTCGCTTCCACGCCCGGATAGCGGCGCAGCAAGTCCTGCACGCCCCAGAAGCAGCCGCCAGCGAGTATTGCAGTTTCAAGCGCGGTGTCAGTCGTATTTGCCATGGTGATGTCCTTGTTCAAAGATAAGCTATCTTACCGCGTCCGGCGATTTTCTTCAGTGCGTGTCCACACAGTAGCCCAGGCGCTTCAATTGCGCCGCCTGGTAGGCGCCGATGGCGTCATTGAACAGGCAGCGTATCAGCGGGTCGTCGGTGATATCGGCCTCTTTCAGCTGTGCCAGGGTGGCGGCATCGAAATCGGCATCGTTGATGCGCATGTACATCGAGGTCAGCGATTCTCCGAGCACCAGCGCCGCATGGCATTTCGCCAGCGGCACATCGGTGGTCCAAGACGGCGCTTCATCCGTCCTTGGCACCAGGTCGATCAGGTCGCCATCAAGGCGGTAGTACAGCACCGTGGCCACGCCGTCATGGCCGACCAGCGACAAGCGCCACAAACGCGGCTGCTGGAAATAGCTGTCCTCGAACAGCTCCATGTCGCGGTAGCGCGCCAAGAGGCCATGGCGGCAGAAGTCCAGCACCAGCGCCGCGTCCGCCTCGCTCAGGGCCGGGAAGCGCCGCGCGATATCGGCCGTGGCCGGAGGCGCCAGGCCTGGCCGGTAATCGAAATCGACTTCCTGCGGCCCCACCGGAATCACCCACGGCAGCGGCGCGGCAGGCGTCAAGCCATCGGCATCGAGCAGCACCGACACCGATGGATCGAGCCGCAGCACGCTGGCCTTTGGTACCGCCGCGCCGACCTCGCGCGCGAACTGGCGGTAGGTCACGGGAAACATCGCGTGGTTATACCAGGACCACGGCTCCTGCACGAACTGGCAGGAGCTGGGCACGATATAACGGGGACTCAGGATTTGCAGCTGTTCCAGCCAGTCGTCGGGCAAGCTTGGGCGCGCCGGGCCGGCCAGCCGGGGCGCGATCACGGCCACCTCGCGCATGGTCTGGAACGGCCACAGCACCATGTCCCACGGCCCCAGGGCCGCCAGCTGCGCCAGGATATCGGGGCCGATCCAGGAGTCGACCACGTTGAGCACATTCACGCCGCCGGCGCGCACCTGGAACAGCGAGTCGACATCGTCGTCGAGCGCGCGGCGCGGGATCACCTCGATGGCGCCCACCGTGACCGGCCGGTCGACGTGCAGGCGCTCGACTTTTTCAAAGCCCAGCGCGCGTATCATCGCAAACAGCTCGTCGAAGATGCAGTACAGGTAGATCGGCGTGGCGCGGTCGAGAAAATCCAGGCTTTCCAACGACAGGTGGTCGTCGTGAAAATGCGAGATAAACACGGCATCGAGGCGCAGCTGCCTGACCTGCGCATGGTCGAAGCGCACGTCCGGAAAAGCATGGCAGTTGCGGCTGAACGGGTTTTCGACGATGGGGTCGAAGGCGATGGCGGTGCCGTCGCATTCGAAGACATAGCCGGCATGCAGGATGCGGGAGATTTTAAGGGGCATAAAAATATCGGCAAAGGCAGCGCGCCATGATAGCCCAGAATGGCGCGCGCCCGATAACGCTTAGTACGGATTGTTCAGCACATCCATCGCAAAATACGTGAAGATCATGTCGGCGCCCGCGCGCTTGATGGCGCCCAGGGTTTCCTGCACCACGCGGCGCTCGTCGATGGCGCCGGCTTGCGCGGCGAACTTGATCATCGCGTATTCGCCGCTGACCTGGTAGGCGCCGATCGGCAGGCGCGTCACTTCGCGCAGGTCGCGGATAATGTCCAGGTAAGCCCCGGCCGGTTTCACCATCAGCGCGTCGGCGCCTTCGGCTTCGTCGATCAGCGACTCGCGCACCGCTTCGCGGCGGTTCATCGGGTCCATCTGGTACGTCTTGCGGTCGCCTTTGAGGGTGCTGCCGGCCGCATCGCGGAACGGGCCGTACAGGCCGGAGGCGAACTTGGTCGAATACGCCATCACGGGGGTGTCGTGGAAACCTGCCGCGTCGAGCGCGCTGCGGATCGCCGCCACCTGGCCGTCCATGGCGGCCGACGGCGCGATAATGTCGGCGCCGGCCTGGGCGGCGATCACCGCCTGCTTGCCCAGGTTCAGCACCGTGCTGTCATTGTCGACCGTGTCGCCATGCAGGATGCCGCAGTGGCCGTGGTCCGTGTATTCGCAAAAGCAGGTGTCCGACATGACCACCATCTCGGGCACGGCGTCCTTGATGATGCGCGACATGCGCGCCACCAGGCCGTCCGGGTTCAGGGTGTCGCTGCCGTGGCTGTCCTTGTGGTGCGAAATGCCGAAGGTCATCACCGAACGCAGGCCGGCGCGCGCATAGCGCTCCACTTCCTGCGCCAGCTTGGCTTCAGGGATGCGGCGCACGCCGGGCATGGACTTGATGTCGACAAAATCGCTGGCGCCTTCGTCGACGAAAATCGGCAGCACCAGGTCGCGCGGATTGATCTCGGTTTCGCGGAACAGCTCGCGCAGTTGCGGGTTGGCGCGCAGGCGGCGCATGCGCGAGAGGGGGAAAGTTGCTGGCATGGGGTGACTGGCTCTAGTTGAAAGACGCGGACAAGTATACGCCCATCGCGCGCTTTTCGTCGGGCGCGGCCGCAAAAAACCGCGCTTGCCTCAAGAAACGGCGGCGTGGCACCGTGCCGGCATGCAGGCCGCGCCCCCGGCGGGTGCGCTGCGCAGGGCCGACAACTGCCAGCGCATGGTGGCCGACAAGGCCAGCAGCATGGCGCCGCGGCGGCGCGCATCGGCGCGTTTTTTGGACGGCACTGCCGCCAGGTCGGGTTCCTGGCACGGTGCGCATGGCAAGCGGTAATTGCCATCGCTGCCAGGCAGCGCATGCAGCTCCTCCCAGGCCAGGTCATAGTCGGACGAGATCTGCCGGCGCCGGCGCCCGTTCAGGGCGATGCGGTTGGCATTGCTGACCAGTTCGAGCTGGCGGCAGCCATAAAAGTCGCCCAGGTCGCGCAGCAGCGCCACCATCAGGTTCTTCGGCCGGCACCCGTGCAAGGCGCGGGTGGCCTCGCGCACGGCCTGGGCACCGGCGTTTGATCGCAAGCCTTGCAGCGCGCCCAGCTGCACGCTGGCGCCGGCGCGGTGCGGACGAAACAGAAAGCTGGCCAGGTACAGCGGCGCGCCGTCGCGCGTCAGGCGCAAACACAGCTCCCCTTCGCGGTGGCTGTCGTGGATGGCGGTCAGCTGCAACCGGTACAGCGCGCCGTCGCGCCCTTCCACGCTGGCCAGCACCAGCGCGCGGCGCGCCGCGTATTCCACCAGCGGACGCGCGCCGGCCTGCCACAGGAAGCGGTAATGCCCCTGCAGCAGCGTGACCCTGGCCGCGCAGCCGGCGCCGCGCTGCGCGTAGGGGCGGTAGATCTTGTACAGCAGGCAGGGATGCTCCAGCGCCAGTGCTGCCATGCCGGGCGTGTCCTTGATAAAGGTTTGCCAGCGCGCCCGTTGACGGGGAAACACCAGCGCACCCAGCATGGCTTTCAGTTGGTGGCCTTCACGGCCCAGGGCGGATGGTGCCTGTGGCGCCAGGCTGGCGGTAAAGGAAGTCATGGCAGCGGTTATTCGGCGCTCGTCTGTCGATGCGCGGCCTTGGCCGCGAGCAGCCCGGAACAGGCGGCTGCACGCAGCTGCAGCCGCTCCGCGACGGGTAGCATGCATGATAGGCGAGGCGAAAAAACAGGGGGGTTACAAGTTGGTAATGTGGGCCAAGCGGTGGACCAAGCGGCTAGTGATTGAGCCGCAGCCGCACGCACAGGCCGGGCGCCGCATCCTCGATCTCCAGGCTGCCGCCGTGCAGGGCCGCGATCGCCGCGACGATGGACAGGCCCAGGCCATTGCCGGGCAAATGGCGGCTCTTGTCCAGCCGGTAAAAGCGCTGCGTCAGCTTCGGCAACTCGCTGGCCGGCACGCCGGGGCCATTGTCGCGCACGGCCAGCCAGGCGCCGGCGCCATCCTGCCCGCACGATACTTCCACCGTGGTCCCCTGCCCCGCGTACTTGATGGCGTTGTCGACCAGGCTGGCCAGCGCGCTGCCCAGCAGGTTGCGGTCGCCGCGCGCCGGCAGGCCGGGGCCGTACAGCTGCACCAGCAGCACGCCCTGCTCGTCGGCCGTCGCTTCGTACATTTCCACGATATCGGCGCCGATCTGCTGCAGGTCGATATCGCTGAAGTTCTCGGGACGCATGCCCGATTCGGCCGCCGCGATCTGCAGCAGCTTGTCGAACACGCGCGTCAGGTCGTCGATATCGGCGATCGCCGATTGCGCCGCGCCCTGCCAGGCGTCCACCGTCTGCGGCTGGCGCAGCGCGCCATCGAGCTTGTTGCGCACGCGCCCCAGCGGCGTGCGCAAATCGTGGGCGATCGCGTTCGACACATGGCGCACGCCTTCCATCAGCTGCTCGATCCGGTCGAGCATGCGGTTGATATCGCAACTGAGCTTGCCGAATTCATCGTCGCTGGCCACCGGTATGCGCTGGGACAGGTCGCCCGCCTCGATCTCGGCGGCGGTCCGGCGTATCTTCCCGATGCGCGCCTCCAGCTGGCGCCGGAACAGCCAGGCGCCGGCCACCATCAGCAGCACGGCGACGCCACCGCCATAGGCGATCGAACGCAGCACCAGGGTGCGGATCGAATCGCTTTCCAGCATGGCGCGGCCCACGTACAGCCGCGAGCCGTCGGCCAGGTCGCGGATCAGCAGCCGCGCCGGCACCCGCCGCCCTTCGCGCGTGACATGCACGTGCAGTAGCTTGCCGACCGGGCTGTCGGCCACCGGCCAGCTCGACAGATTGCCCGAGATGCGGCTGCCCTGCGCGTCGAGCAGCAGGAAGATCTCGGTATCGCTGTCGGTGCGGTCGGTCAGCAGATGGGCGATTTCGGCCGAGGTGCGCGTGCGGTCCTCGGGCAGGTACATGGCCGCCAGGCGTTCGGACAGCACCATCAGCTTGCGGTCGACGCTGCGGTCCAGCACGCCGATGGTGCCGAAATAGAACACGCCGCAGACAATGGCGATGGAAATGGCCAGCAGCAGGCCGTAGCCGAGCGCCAGGCGCGCCGCGATCGACTTAGGCATGCGGGCCGCTTTCCAGCACGCCCAGGGTATAGCCGACGCCACGCACCGTATGGATCAGCGCCGGCGAGAATTCCTTGTCGATCTTGGTGCGCAGGCGGCTGACCTGCACGTCGATGACATTGGTCTGCGGGTCGAAATGGTAGTCCCACACGGCTTCGAGCAGCATGGCGCGCGTGACGGACTGGCCCTGGTGGCGCATCAGGTATTCGAGCAGGCGGAACTCGCGTGGCTGCAGCGCGATCTGGCGGTTGGCGCGCGTCACGCGCATGGTGCGCATGTCGAGCACCAGGTCGGCCACCTGCAGCTGGGTGGCGTCGGGCACCGGCGCGGCGCGCCGCAGCAGCGCTTCGATGCGGGCCAGCAGTTCGTCGATGGCGAACGGCTTGGACAGGTAGTCGTCGCCGCCGCTGCGCAGGCCGCGCACGCGCTCGTCCACGCTGGACAGGGCCGACAGCACCAGCACCGGCGTATTGCGGCCCATGCCGCGCAGGCGCGCGACGATGGCCAGGCCGTCGATCTCGCCCGGCAGCAGGCGGTCGAGCACCAGCGCATCCCATTCCTCGCCGCAGGCCAGGCGCATGCCGTCGATGCCGTTGTCGCAGGCGACGACCTCATGGCCGGCGTCGCGCAGGCCGGCGCAAATATAGCGGGAAGTATCGGCTTCGTCTTCGATGACCAGGCAGCGCACGGTGAGTCCTTGTAATGAGTCGGTAGAAATATGCGCAGCATACGCCAGCCGGGCCGGGCTTGCCAGCCCCGCGTGGTTTGCGAGGCCCGCTTTACCAGCCCTGTTTCGCCACGCCGGCAAAATGCAGTTCGAGGAAATCGACAAAGGCCCTGACCCTGGCCGACAGGTTCAAGCGCTCGGGGTAGACGGCATGGATGTCGGCCGGCGCCAGACGCCAGTCGGGCAGCACCGGCACCAGCCGCCCCGAACGCAGATACGGCGCCACGTCCCATTGCGATCGCTGCACGATGCCGCCGCCGGCCAGCGCCCAGTCGAGCGCGATTTCGCCGTGATTGGTACTGAGCTTGCCACGCACCTTGACGCTTTCCTCGGTTTTGCCCTGGTACAGGGTCCAGCTGCCATAGGCGGCGTCGTTCTCGCGCAGCACGATGCACTGCTGGCGCGCCAGGTCGCGCGGCGCGGCGATCGGCGGCGCGGCGCGCAGATACTGCGGCGAGGCGCACAGCAGGCGGGCATTGGCGGCGATGCGGCGCGCATGCAGGCGCGCGTCCGGCAACGGGCCGATGCGGATGCCCACGTCAAAGGCCGCGTCGAGCAGGTTGGCCGGCCGGTCGCTCACTTGCAGCTGCACCTCGACGTCGGGGCAGGCGCGCGCGAAGGCGGTGATCGCCGGACCCAGATGGCGCCGGCCAAAACCGATGGTGGCGTTCACGCGCAGCAGGCCGCGCGGCGCGGCGCGGCTGCTGGCGACCAGGCTTTCCAGTTCCTCGATCTCGGCCAGGATGCGCGCGCCCTGCGCGAAATACAGCTCGCCCTCCTGCGTGGCGCTCATGCGGCGGGTGCTGCGGTTGAGCAGGCGCACGCCCAGCCGTGCCTCCAGGCTGGCCAGCGTCTTGCTGATGACGGGCGGCGTGACGCCCATTTCGCGCGCCACCGCCGCCATGCTGCCGTGCTTGACCAGCATGGCAAAGAAAGCCAGGTCCGAAACTGCGCTCATTATTCACACCAAAGAAAGAATGGGTTTATCTTGGGCGAATTATATCGCAGGGCTTTCGCTCTAGAATGCCTGCATCCCCCAAACAACGATACAGAGGAGACACCATGTTCGACCACTTCACGGCCGCCACGCAAGACGTCGACGGCGCGCCCGTGCACTATGTGCGCGGCGGCACCGGCCCGGCCCTGCTGCTGTTGCACGGCCATCCGCAAACCCACGTCATCTGGCACAAGGTGGCCGGCGAACTGGCGCGCCATTTCACCGTGATCGCCGCCGACCTGCGCGGCTATGGCGACAGCGGCAAGCCGCCAGGCCTGCCCGACCATGCCAATTATTCGAAGCGCGCCATGGGCCAGGAGCAGTTGCGCCTGATGGAGCTGCTGGGCTTTGACAGCTTTGCGCTGATGGGCCATGACCGCGGCGGCCGCGTCGCCTACCGCATGGCGCTCGACCATCCTGAACGCATACGGCGCCTGGTGGTGCTCGATATCGCGCCCACGCTGGCCATGTACGAGCAGACGACGCGCCAGTTCGCCACCAGCTATTACCACTGGTTCTTCCTGATCCGCCCGGCGCCGTTTCCCGAGCTGCTGATCAACGGCAATCCGGACTCCTACCTGGAGCACACCATCGGTGGCCGCTCGGCCGGCCTGGCGCCCTTCACGCCCGAAGCCTATGCCGAATACCGGCGCTGCCTGCGCGACCCGGCCACCATCCACGGCATTTGCGAAGACTACCGCGCCAGCGCCGGCATCGACCTCGACCACGAACGCGCCGACCTGGCATCGGGCCGGCGCATCAGCTGCCAGATGCTGGCCCTGTGGGGCGCGCAAGGAGTGGTCGGCCAGTGCTTCGATCCGCTGGCCGAATGGCGCAAGCTGGCCAGCAAGGTAAAGGGCCGCGCCCTGCCCTGCGGCCACTACATCCCAGAAGAAAACCCGGCCGCCCTGCTGGCCGAAGTGCTGCCCTTCCTGCTCGATACCACTGAAAGCCAGCCATGAAGCCATTCACGCTGTATGAAAAACTGGTCGCCTCGCATACGGTCGAACGCCTCGACGCGCAGCACGTGCTGCTGTATGCCGACCTGCATATCATGAACGAATACACGAGTCCCCAGGCATTTACCGGCCTGCACGACAAGGGCCGCGCCGTGCTGCGCCCGCTGCAGCAGCTGGCCGTGGTGTCGCACATTATTCCCACCGCGCCGCTGCCGGTGGGCCAGCGGGTGATCGCGGACCCGGCGTCCAGCCTGCTGGCGCTCAATCTGCGCCGCAACTGCGCGCGCCACGGCATCCGGCTGTACGACACCAACGATATCGACCAGGGCATCGAACATATCATCGCGCCGGAACAGGGCCTGGTGCGCCCCGGCATGGTGATTCTGTGCGGCGACAGCCACACCACCACCTACGGCGCGCTGGGCGCCCTGGGCTTCGGCGTGGGCACCTCGGAAGTCGAGCATATCCTCGCCACGCAGACCCTGGTGTACCGCGTGGCGCGCACCATGCGCGTGCGCATCGACGGCGTGCTGGCGCGCGGCGTGTCCGTCAAGGACCTGACCCTGTACCTGGTCGCACGCCTGGGCGCCCAGGGCGCGCGCGGCTATGCGGTGGAGTTTTGCGGTGCCGCCATCGACGCGCTGTCGGTCGAAGCGCGCATGACGCTGTGTAACATGGCCGTCGAAGCGGGCGCGCGCGCCGCCCTGATCGCGCCCGACCAGGCCACGCGCGACTACCTGCGCGCGCATGCCGCCGTGTTTGCCGACGGCCCCCTGCCAGCCCTGTGGGACGCACTGCGCTCCGACGCCGGCGCCGCGTTCGACCTCGAACACGTGTTCGACGCCGGCCAGGTCGCGCCGTATGTCACCTGGGGCACGAGTCCGGACCAGGGCATGGCCGTCGACGCCTGCATACCGGCCGCCGGCGATGCGCAAAAAGCGCTGGCCTACATGGGCCTGGCCGCCGGCGCGCCGATCGCCGGCCTGCCGATCGACCGCGTGTTCATCGGTTCGTGCACCAACAGCCGCATCGAAGACCTGCGCGCGGCCGCCGCCATCGTCGGTGCCGGCAAGGTGTCGCCCGGCGTGCGCGCCATGGTGGTGCCGGGATCGGGCGCCGTGCGGCGCCAGGCCGAAGCGGAAGGGCTGGCCGATATTTTCACGCGGGCCGGCTTCGAATGGCGCCAGCCCGGCTGCTCGATGTGCCTGGCCATGAACGACGACCTGCTGGCGCCCGAAGAACGCTGCGCCTCGACCACCAACCGCAACTTCGAAGGGCGCCAGGGCCGCGCCGGCCGCACCCATCTGATGAGCCCCGCGATGGCCGCCGCTGCCGCCATCACGGGCATGATTACCGACGTGCGCACACTGGGAGCACACCATGCATGAACCATGGACCATGATTTCCGGCCTGGCCGCGCCGCTGCTGATCGACAATCTCGACACCGACCAGATCATGCCCAAGCAATTCCTGCGCACCATCGGCAAGGAAGGGCTGGACCAGGGCCTGCTGTACGATTTGCGTTTCGATGGCAACGGCCAGCCGCGCACGGACTGCATCCTGAACGCGCCGCGCCAGGCCGGCACGCGCATCCTGCTGGCGGGATCGAACTTCGGCTGCGGCTCGAGCCGCGAACACGCCGTCTGGGGCTTGCAGCAATACGGCATCGCCGCCGTGATCGCCCCCAGCTATGGTGAAATCTTTTACGGCAATGCGCTCAACAACCGGCTGCTGCCGGTGGTGCTGGCACAGGACGAGATCGCCATGCTGGCGGCCAGCCTGGCGCAGGCGGAGCTGCCGGCGCTGTCGATCGACCTGGTGGCGATGACGGTCACGGCACCCGGTAGCTTGTGCTTTCCGTTCACGCTGGCGCCACGCGAAAGGCAGATGCTGGTCGAGGGCCTGGACATGATCGCCCTGACCCTGCGGATGCAGCCACAGATCGCCGCCTTCGAAGCGCGCCACGTGATGGCGCAGCCGTGGATGCGGGTGTTTTAATTGCATTTGCCGCGCAGCCTGGCGATCGCCACGAACGGCAGCGCATACACGCCGACCACGCCGACCGGCCCCAGGTTGGTCGGCTGGCGCTTCAGGCCGTCCGGATGCAGGCAGTCGGGCACTTTCGCTTCACTGAAGGCGGCGGCGAATTGTTCGTATTTGTCGGCGCGGATGGTCACCTGCTGCATGGCCGGCTGGCCCGATTCGGCCTGCGCGCGCTTTTCTTCGGCCAGGGTCTCGCGCACGGCGGCGCTGATCATGGCCTGGGTCAGGGCCGGAGACGGTGCAAGTGCAGGCGGCGTGGCTACCGGCACCTGTGCGGCGGCAAGCGTGGTGGTCATGGCCAGCACAATGGCACTGCAGACTGACTTCATGGACACTCCCGGCGCAGATGGCAAGTTGATAAGCTGGCCTGAACTATATCACCACCGAGGCGCCGCGTGCGCAGGGCGGGCGATTGCAGGCTCAGGTACAATACGCGCTCGAATTTGATGGGCCGCGCACGCAGGCGCGCCCGCACAGACAAGCACACAGCCATGAAATCCATCCCTACTCTCGCCCTGGCGCTGGCCCTGGCCATCACGCATGCCGGCGCCATCGCCAAGGACACCAAGCAAAGCCTGCTGTTCGACGAAATCCCGATCGGCAGCTGGAGCACTTCGGCCGAACTGGGCGCCATCACCACTTCGGGCAATACGGCCGGCACGTCCGTCACCGGCAAGATCGACGCGCGCCAGGAACTGGACGACTGGAGCAACCAGTACATTTTCAGCGGCTACTTCAAGGAAGACAAGAATACCGATGACGAGGGCCACCGCTACCGCGAGCGCTCGGCCGAGCGCTTTTCCGCCTCCGGCAAGGCCGCCTACAAGCTGATGGCCGACAATGAAAAACTGTTCGTGCTGGCCTCGCACGTGAACGACCGCTTCGGCGCCTACACCAAGTACTCGACCCTGGCCGTCGGTCACGGCTCGCGCTGGTACCAGTCGGAAGACAAGAGCGTCGACGTGGAAGTTGGTCCGGGCTACTTCAGCGGCACCAACGACGAAGGCATATCCGAACACGGCCTGACCATCCGCGGCGCGGCCGCCATGAAATGGAAGGTGAGCCAGTCGGCCATGTTCACGCAGACCGTCAGCGTGGAGCGCGGCACCTCGAACACCCACTCGATCGCCGAATCGGCGCTGAGCACCAAAATCAACGGCACCATGCAGATGAAAGCCGCCTTCAGCGCCCGCAATGACACGCGCGTGCCGGATGACAAGAAAAATACCGATACGCAGACGTCGCTGACGCTGGTCTATTCGTTCTGATGCAAGCGGTTCGCGTAGATACTGTTATCCCCGTCAAGCGTTGTGCAAGGTCGGATCAAATATTTTTCCAGACCTGAGCACACCGAATGC